>DATFYS010000116.1:0-6895 GCA_035314885.1 Nitrososphaerales archaeon
ACTGTCAGAAGTTGAGGCAGAATCCCTACACGGCCACATGTCCCTCTTCGAAATCGCGGCGGTGAAGTTCAAGCTTGGTGACGTGGACGGCGGATTCAGTTTGCTCGAGAAGGCCTATGAAAGCCACGACAGATACGTCTACCTGATGGCCATCACCCCCGAACTCAAAGAGGTGAGGATGGACCCGAGATATCTGGCGATGATGGAAAGGATCGGATTGGCCGGACGGGTACGCGACTAGGTGGGCCTGCGTTTCATCAGCTGTCCGATCTCCTGATCCAGGCGGACAACCTCGTTCTGGTACCTGTCCATCTCTGCCTGATCGCGCTCGATGCCCGTCTTCTTGCTAGTCAACATCGTCTTCAGATTGGTGAGACTCCGGTTAGTCTCGTCCATGGTCATTGCAAGCTGCCTCATCCTGGCGTCCATGTCCGCCTTCTGCGCCTGGAGGTCGGCGTAGCGCTTTTCGGTGTCGGCCAGTTGCTTCTGGAGGTCGCGGACTTCCTTCTCCTGTTGCCTGACCTTCTGATAGTATTCCGTCGCCTTCGCCTCGTTGTTGCGCCTACGCTCCTGGGCGCCGGCTAGGTCGTAGCTCACGGGGCTGACCGACACTCCTTTCGTATTTATCCCTGACAGTCACGGTCGGGGCGCCTGGCTGGACTCAGGAAGGAGTTTCAGGATGGCAACGGTGGTTATGGACTCCCCCACCAGACTGAGGAAGATGGGAACGTAGTAACCGTAGGCGCTGTAGATGAGGCCCGCCAGAACTGGGGCAGGAGCCGCGACGAGCCCTCTGAAAGCGGCTAGCTTTCCGCCGACACTCCCCCTCTCTTCGACCGGCGCCGCAGCCATCAGGACGGAAGAGACAGCGGGTACCCAGGTGTCGACGGAGAACCCGAATACCACGGATATGACTAGGAGGGGGACGAGCTGCGGGAAGAGGAGCCAGCCCAGCAGGACCACCACGGTGAGGAACTCGGAGAACGCGAGGGTCCTGCGGGTCCCCATCACCAAGAGGAGCCTGGTGGCGAAGTACTGGCCGACGACGATGGATACCGCGAAGACACCATAGATCAGGCTCAGATCCTCAAGAGAGAATCCGAAGGATTTGGCCCACATCCCGTAGACGATGGACCCTCCGATGCCGAAGGAGAAGGCGTCCATGGCGAAGGGGGCGAAGATGCGAATCAGACTCCGCGGAATCGTGACCGATTCTCTGAACGAGAAACGTCTGACAGTCCGGACGTCATGTCCCGCCGGGCGCGGAGGACGTGTCTCACTGAGGTGAGGAAAGAGGAGGAGAAGGTTCGAGGCCTCCAAGAGGGCTGCGATTGCAAAAATGACAGCATAGCCGACGCTGCTGACGATAGAGTTCACGAAGAACGGGATCATGGCCCCGGGCAGGGACGTGAAGAACCACACGACGCTGTAGGCAACGTTGATCCTGTCAGGATCCATGCCCACGGTTTCTGCTACCATCGCCTGGCTGGCGGGGTTTCCCAGAAGCGAGAGGCCGAGGAGGAAATATCCGAGTGACAGCGGCAACAGGCTTCGTGTCGTAGCGGCAAAGACGAACGAAACCATCGAGCAGACGCCTACGGCGCTCCCGAGACGTATCAGCTTCTTCCGCCCCAGAAGGTCGGCAAGGTGGCCGGCGAAGGGCTGGATGATGGAGCTGGCCAGGCCACTTGGCCTGGCTCCGATGGCGACCAGCCCGCCCAGAACCGTCCCGCTGAAGCCCAGATAGATGACGACGAAATACTGCAGGAACGTGTTCAGCATGGTCAGGTAGATCCCTGTCAGCATGCTGGCGAGGGCGATTATCCTGATGTTTCCCGGCGAGAGAAGACTCCGGGCAATCGCGAATACCCCAACAGAGGATTTGCTCAAGGCGGCCTCCCCGCTTTCCGTCCAGCGAGGGGACGTTTTCACCTTTGGGCGTCGCCGAGCCCTTATGTAGGCTGAGGCGGGCGCGCGCATGGTTTGACCCCGAAGCAGAAGCTCATCATCGCGCTTCCGATCATCGCCGTCCTCGTAATCATCCTTGTCTACTTCCAGCTCTTCGCCAACCCGTTCGTGATCGTCGCGATCTTCGTGCTTTACGTGGCCGTGAGCCTCTGGAACAAAAGGAAGTTCAACAGGCAGAAGGAGGAAGCTGAGGCGAAAGGCCGGCCAAAGGCCCGGTCAGACGCAATCGTCTGAGCCGCTTCGGGAAGCTCAGCCGCTCACCCACCCCTTCCAGTCGCCGTCCCTGGCCCCGTGTGTGGCGATTATGTGCTCCCTGAGCTTGCTCTCGCTTTCCGCTACGAAGCCGCAATAGCACTTCAAAGCTGCCTCTCGGATAGCGTAGTCGACCGGACAATAACCTTGTCGCGTGGACGGTCTAGGCGGGCGGTGCCAACCTGTCGTAGGGGACGACCAGGTCGAGCTCCCTTTCACGTTCCCTGAAATCGGGGCAGACCCCCTTCAACTTCCTCCTGAAGGCCGCCGAGTGGTTGAACACCACGAGGTGGGTGAGTTCGTGCAGGACGATGTATTCCCTGAGCCTTTCAGGGAGCGCTATCAGCTGCCAGCTGAAGGAGAGCCTCCCTCCGCGGGTGCAGTAACCCCACTTGCTGATTTCCCTGACGTCGACCCTGCTGGGCCTGGCCCCGACTACCTTGGAGAGTTCCGCGACTTTCCTGACGGCGAAGGCTGAAGACTCGCGCAGGAACCATCGGCGGACCTGCTCCCTCAAGGAACGGGGGTCGTCGGCCTTTACGGTCACAGACCCTGCAGACTCATCCACGACCAGGTCTGTCTCGGCTCCCGGCGCGAAGTAGACTTTCAGGTTCTTGCCTCCGTACATGATCTGGCCGGGTCCGAGTACCACCCTTGAGTTTCGCATCCTCTCTGACTCTCTGATCACCCAATTGAGCCGCGCCCTGATCTCGGCTTCGGGGTCGACTTTCCTTCCTTTCGGCAGAATCACCTCCAGGGTCAGGTCAGGCCGGAAGCGGAAGTAGGTATACCGTCTGCTTGCGCCTTTCAGGACGGAGTATTCGATCCTCCGGTGTCCCACTTCAAGGGAAGGCATGACCTCAGGGGTTCACCAGGTCGAGTAGATAACGGCGAAGGGGAAGCCCGGTGCAGATTACCAGGCTTACTTGCCCAGCATATTCTTGGCTTCGTTGGCTCCGAGGAGTATCAGAATGGGAGCGACGATGTTCAGTAGCGGAATGATTTGGAAGATGGCGCCGATTTTGAGGGTCGTCTGGTTGTACCGCGAGCCGACCCTCCACAGACCGAGTATCAGCCCTCCGATGTACCCGATGAGGGTGAGCAGCCCTCCGAGCAATATGAGGCCGAAGTAGGCCAGGACCGAGTTGAACTGGTTGAAGAACGCAGCCGACGGCGTGCATGTCGTCGAGCCGTAGGGGTAGGTACAGTTTGCATAGGCGTTGGCGATGATGTTCGGGATGCCGTTCAGAAGGGGAATCGCTCCGGACGCTGCGATGAGGAGGCCGACTATCAGTACCACCATGAAGGGAGTCGAGACGTGGAACCTTGCGCTGTCAACTTTGGCAAGACCCCTGAACCCCAGGGTGAGGACGACGAGCCCGACCAGCTCGATGCCCACCGCCAGTGGGATGATGTAGATTACGTCCTGGAAAATAAATCCCATCGCATTGGCAACCTGAGCCGGTGTGGGGTTTGAGGGGAGCGACGTGAAGAGACTCGCGTTGAAGAAATTGCTGAAAACGTAGAAGGAAGCCACCCAGCCCGCGACTATCCCGACCAGCTCGATGATTCCAAACCACATGACCTTGTTGAGCGCAGACCTCTCCTCAGATGATGTTGGCATGGTATTCATGGAAGTTGAAGCAGTTTGCATACGTGATGCAGACCGGTTTCTGGTTATTTAAGCGAGTGAGGCTAAATAGAGAAAACCGGTTTAGGTGATGGCAGTGCAACCGACCGCACAGAGGCAGCCCAGGCCAAGGATAGAAGGACTGGCCGACCTGATATTCGGACTTTCCCTTTCGATCGGTTCCATAGCGCTTATCGCCAATCCGCCAACCAGCACGACCGACATCCTCAGCCATATGGCGGCCTTCGGTTTCACTTTCCTAATCCTCATCACAGCCTGGCTGATCTACACGACGGACATGTCGGTGCTCCCGGTGGAAACGAAGTCGATAACGTTCCTGAACGTCCCCCTCCTCCTCCTGGTCGCCGTGGTCCCCTATCTCCTCAACGTCACGGAGCTGGGCAATTCCGCGCTTCCCCCTGGCGACGCTTCCTCCATCAAGGACTTCGCTTCCAGCCTCTTCGGAATCGACCTCGCAGGGATCCTGGTGATACTCGCGCTGTTCGCCCACGTGATCAGCCTCGAGGAAAGGAGGCTGGTGGCCCCCGAGGCTGCTAAGCTCTTCAGGGACGGTAGGAACAGGATGGCGATCCTGGCCGTCGTCATGGCGATCTCAGTGGCGCCATACTTCTGGCAGACGCCACTCTTCGGGGTGCCCCTGAGGCTCTACGTGTGGTACATCCCTCTCATCAGTTACTGGGTTGGGAGGGCGGTCAGGCCTGAGAGCAGGACCTACCAGGCCACAGACCCATAGGCAGCCCTAGAGTCGTGCAGGCCCTGACGATTTTGAACCTCTGTTCAAATCTGTAGTATTAACACTCCGGCGCGGGAAGAACGGCCGAACAAAAATGAGGAACCATAAGCTCCTCCCATTGGCTGCGCTGGTACTGGCGCTCGTTGCGGTCAGTCCTGCAGCCTATGCCTCCACTCTCACCATCACTCTGAATCCAAGCACGAACACTGCGACAGTCAACGCCAAGAGCACCACTGACCTGATCCTAACCTATCCGGTCAATTCGACCCTGTCCCACCAGCTCAACGGCACTGACACGTCCATCACCCTGTCCGGGTCGTTCCACAGCGACTCCCCAGGGGCAGACGCCCTGCAGGTCAGCCTCGAACACGAGGACCATGACATTCACGTGCAGAACGCGAACTTCACCTACACTCTGACTGCCAACGGGAACACCACTGTGTTGGTTGTCCACAAGGAAGTCGACATCTCCGCCATCGTCACCGGAGTGTTCAAGGTAGTCAACGGAACGGTCCATGCCAACCTTGGCTGGAAGGCCTTCAGGATCAACGGACAGCTGTTCCTGAACCTTGAAGACCGGACAGTCGAAATCAACCAGGTCGGATCTGCATTCAGCTTCGGCCTCGGAGACCACCCATCCGTCCTGAACGCCGTACTCGGGATGTTCGGGAGCGGCTCACTCTGGGGACAGTCCACCCTCGACTTCTCCGCCCTCAACTCCCCCCTGAGCACCTGGACCAGGAACTACGACGCTTCAACCAACACCACCACCTACACCAAGACCATCAGCGGAACGGCGAGCCTCAACGAATCAGCTTCCTTTGACGGACAAGCATACACCCTTTCAGTGATGTGGGACCCCTCTTCGCAGATAGCGATCCGGGGATACGCCACGGCTTCAGGTGACAGCCTCTCGATCCAGCCTGCCCCTGCGGGAACAGGTCTTGCGGGAGTCGACCCGGCGGTCTGGGCTGTTGCGGGTGCCGTGGTTCTGGTGGGCCTTGGCAGCGCCTTCTACCTGTTCAGGCGCTCGAGGGCCAGGACTCCGTCGTCCTGGATGTCGAACCTGAGCACCATCTAGAGAGTACGCGAGAGCCTTCGGGCTCTCGTTCCCCGGTTTTGGCCCCGCCTCCTAGCGGGGAGCGTTTCTGAAGTAGCGGATGAGCGAGACTCCCTCTTTGTCTATCTTCAGGTTGACCTGCCACCTTTCGACGCCTGCTCTTTCGGCAAGGGCGGCTGCGTTGAGGATCTTCGAGTTGGTGCTGTCGCGCGGCGGCGGTTTGAAGGGCTTGGCGTCGTAGAGATAGCAGAGCACGATTATCGCATGGCGCCCCCCGGACAGAGATCTCCTGAGTTCGCCCATGTGTTTCACTAGCCGGTCGAAGGAGTCGAACCTGCTGCGCCTCACTCTCGCAACCCCCTCACCGGCGGGAAGCGTGATCAGGGGGGTCTTCACCTCGACGTAGGTGTCCCCTACGAGGAAGTCGATCCTGGAGCGGCCCAGCTTCACCTCGCGTGTCACCGTACCGCTGACCATCTTGGACAGGGCTCCGCTCCTGAGGAAGAACTCGAGGTATCTGTTGGACGCCGTCTGGTTGATCCCCACCCAGGATCTCTTGGCAGGGGAGGTCGAGATGGCCTCGACGGTGTGGGCGGTCTTCCTTTTTGTGTTGGCCGAAGTGGAGTAGAGGCACGGTAGCCCTGAGAGTTCGATGTCCCCGATCCTGCCCGTCGTCGGGCAGTGACACTTCATGGTCCTGCCGCCGGCCCTGATCATCATGATGAAGCGGTTGGGACGGGAGAGTATCCTCCCCTCTTTCAGCGGAGGGTTGAACCGATAGCCTCCTTCGGCTTCAGAAGAACCGACGCGCGATTTCATCCGGCTCTCTGCTGACAGCCTAGACCCCCTGCCAGAGGGGGACGACGTTCGACTCGAAGTATTCTGCGAGCCTCCCGAAACATTCGCAGTTCGCCAGATAGGGGTCGTCCAGGTCCAGGTTTGCTCGCCCCGGGTCAGGCTTTCTTCCTTAAATCAGCGTCGCTGAAAGTCGCGGCCTGGGGACGAGATGAAACCGCTCGTGGTCGAGCAGGAGTACTACTACGATGCTTCGCCTAAGAAGGTTTTCGCGGCACTCACGAAGCCGAAGAAACTCGTCAGATGGTTCCTGAAGGACGCCAAGATCAAATCGAAGGAGGGGACCAACTACACTTTCACCTGGGACGTCGGGGCGAGCCACACGGGGAAGGTGAAGATGGTGGTCCCGGACCGCACCCTGGTCCTCTCCTGGCCC
>DATFYS010000117.1:0-8036 GCA_035314885.1 Nitrososphaerales archaeon
CACGGCCAAGGCCGATCTTCCTCGAAGCGGGTCATCTGTTGTCGGCTGCATTCGCCCGGTCATCAGGATGAGGGCCATTGTCAGGAAGGGGACCGCCAGGAGGGCGAAGAACCCCAGCCCCTCGACTGCGAACGCTGGGGAGAAGAAGCCCACTACGAGAAGCAAGAGGGGGACCACTCCGAACACCGTCACCATCAGAGTCCCCACCGTCCCCACCCGGCTCGCGTACCGTCCCCAGGCCCCCTCGAGCTCCCTGAGCAGCTCTCCACTTTCCCCTGCCAGGTAGCTCCCCACATCCCCTCCGCTTCTGACCTTGCTGCAGTAGCCCAGCAACAAGTCCGCGAACTTCCTGGACGGGTGGTTTGTCGCCAGGGATTCGAGGGCGTCAAGGGGGTTCACCCCGAAGACTTCTACATCCCGCTTGACTCGGAGGGCCTCCCTTTCCATGGCCGGGAACGTTCCTCTGCCGACCCCCGATAGCAGGATCGAATACAGCGAAAGCCCCGCTCCTCCCAGAACGTTCACGAGGACAGCGAAGAAGGGGAGTTCCCTCTCGACACTTTCCTTCCTCGATGAAGCGGCGTCTCTCAGAAGGAGGTCTGGGTAGTGGTAGATAATGATGGGAACGGCACAGATACCAGCGAGGGGGAACCAGACGAACAGCCCCAGGAAGATCCCTCCCGGAAGAGCGACCGCCGAAGTGGCGAGGGTCACCGAGATCGACTTCCGGGCAATCTGGATCGGGTTCCCGGTCTTCCCAGACCTCGCCAGACGGAAGGCGAGCCTGCCGCTCTTGGTCACGGTAACTTGACGCAGCCGTCGGCTTCTCAGGATCACCCTCTCAAAAGGCGCAAGCAGTTGCGGTCCTTTCACTGCCCACCGGCCGCCCCTCGAATCTCGCTCTTCGCGAGATCGCCTACCATTGCCGATATCGATTCGGCAGACCAGCTCCCCTCGGCTACCCTCTTGCTGAGCCAGGCAGCCCTCGCCGCCAGCCCCTGCTGGACCCTCGCCGGGGTCCATCCGAAGCTTTGCGCAATCTCTCCGAGGCGGTAACTCCTGTCCATTACCTCCGCGGGGGTGGTCGGCTCGAAGGAGTCGTTCCCGTGGTCGTATCTGAACACGTTCACAATCACGTGACCGTCCGGGCCGACGGGTCTGATTTCATCTACGCTCACGAGCCGCCTCGCGACGCGTCCGTCGGCAAGGGCCACCTTCCTCATGGTCGCAATGGCTGTGATGTCCCGGACGTGCCCTTCCGCAAACCGCATCGGCGGTGTCGTCAGCCTCTGAACCGTCCTCTCGGCGTTCTCGGCATGGATGGTGGTCATTGTGGAAAACCCGAGGGTGATGGCGGCCGCAAGGACCTCCGACTCCTCGCCCCGCATTTCCCCGAGGCTCAGCAGTGTCGGGGAGAACCTCAGGGAGAGCTTCAGCAGGTCTCCCAGCCCGTACTCGTATTTCTGCGACATTGGAGAAAGCCCGGCCCGGTGGTACCGGGTCTTCATTCTCTGCCAATGGAGGTGCTCAGGGAGATTGATCTCAAGCACATCCTCTGCCGTTACAATCTTCGCCTTCGGGTTCATCAGCGCGAGGATGGCGTTCATCATGGTGGTCTTCCCGGAGTTCGTCTCTCCGGCCACAAGGACGTTGGTGGTCCTCTCGAGGAGGAGCCAGAAGTATGCGGCCATGAGCACGGAAAGTGTCTTGTGGGAGTGGACCTCTTCGTAGGCCAGGACGGGAGCGTGGACCTCGACTATCTCAGGAGGCCTCCATTTGGGCTGCTCTCCGGCAGTCAGCTGGGCGACGGTCATCGGGTGTTCCCTCTGCTTTCTGATCGAATAGGTCGAACCAGGCCTGGTGATCTCGTCCCCCAGGGTGGCGGTCACCCGCCTGTCTCCGCTGTCGTGGAGGGTCACTTCCAAGCTGGGCTGAGCAAGGGAGATCGTCGTCCCGCCTAGCTGGGCGAGCCTCCTTACGAAGGCCTGCAGCCTCCCCTCCGTCTCGTACCTGACGTCGGTCTCCATGAAGCCGTACTCCGTGTAGTCCCTATGGAGTATCCTGACGGGCTTGTCGTATCGGGTGACTGAAATCTCCTCTATCATGTCGTCGTTCATCAGAGGGTCGACCTCCCAGTAGCCGACGAACTCCCTCAACAGGTGATAGAGGAGCCTGTCCAAAGTCTCCCTCTCGGACCCCCCGAATCCAGCGTCAGGGGCCGAGTTGCGGACGTATTCCTCAAGGACGGCCCGGGGGGACAAGCCCAGACCAACCGGGACCGACTCCAGGAGGTTGCTCCTCAACGTCCCAAGGGCAGCCTTCTCCTCAACGGAGAGTGCGGGTGGTCTTATCAGGCACCTGCCGAACCCTCCATCGTCGACGATGAAGACATCGGCCGACAACGTGCTCCCTGTCCCAGGGACCCTGTAGGTGTCCACCACTGAACCAACAATGGGTTCTGGGGGCTGGACCCTCGGACGCGGCATTGCAAGCTCCGCCACCCCGGGACTCCGCCGCAGGAACCGGGCCGGGATAATCCCCATCCGTCAATCATTCATCTGTGCTATTAAGCAGCCACGCGGCCGCAAAGCATTTCAGTTCTCGATTCCGCTCCACACACATGAAGATTGAAGGGGTCCGCCTTGAGCCACCTGAAGGATTTCAGCTGATCATAGGCCAGGCGCATTTCATCAAATCGGTCGAGGATCTTTACGAAACGCTCGCCACGTCGATGCCCAGGCTGAAGTTCGGGATCGCTTTCTGCGAGGCTTCCGGGAAGTCGCTCGTCCGTTTCGACGGTTCGGACAAGAGATGCACGAAAATGGCCAGGGACTTCGCCAGCCGCCTTGGGGCGGGACACAGTTTCGTTGTAATCCTCTCCGGGGCATTCCCAATCAACGTCCTGAACAGGATCAAGGGAGTAGAGGAGGTGACAGGGGTATTCTGCGCGACCTCAAACCCGGTGACGGTCGTCGTGGCTGACCAAGCCAAGGGGCGGGGGATCCTTGGGGTCATCGATGGAGTTTCACCGTCAGGAGCGGAGTCACCGAAGGACAAGAGGGAAAGGCAAGAGTTCCTGAGGAAAATAGGATACAAGAGATAGCGAGGCATCCGCAAAGATTCACTTGACCTACGGTGGCAGGTGAATAATACTTTCGCAATACTCTCGGGTCAGATAATAGAAATATTGTGAAATGCCTTAAATTGGGGCGGCCGTTGTTTCATATGTCGTGAGCGGCAGGCAATACACGAGCCAAGCGCAGAAACCGGCTCCCACCTGCACCATGTGCGGGCGGAAGCTTGGGGTAGGCTTCTACTACACCTGCCACGCATGTGGTCGCACCTACTGCTACGCCCATATCCCTGTCAAGTGCTCCCATCCTCCGACGGTATCTGCAGGTATAAGACGCTAGACTCAGAGAGCCTGGCGGCCCAAAGTGAAGGTCTACCTATCAGTCCCCATGGTCGCGAATAGAGCCCTTGACCGTGCCAGGCTGATGGAGAAAGCGATCCTAGACTCCGGTCACCAAGTGTCTTCACCATGGGTCCTGGGGCCATTGGAGAGGTCGAAGCCGAGCGAGCTCAACATATTCGAGCGCGACAAGGGAGGAGTCGAGCACTCCGACGCGATAGTTGCAGACGTCACCGACCCTAGCATCGGGGTTGGGATGGAGCTAATGGCCGCCCACATCGGCGGGAAGAAGGTGATAGTGGTCGCGAAGAAGGGAAAGGTCACTTCAGGAATGCTGAGACACATGGAGCCGAAAGTGACGGTCGAGTACGACGACGAAACTGAGATCTACACGAAGCTCTGCGAAGCCCTGAATGACACCGGTTGACCTTCCGACCTCAACAAAAGCGATTTAAGGTTCAGAAAGGCGCGAAACGCCAGTGAAGTCAGAAGTCAATTCCCCTGGAGCGCCGAAACCTATCGGGCCCTATTCTCAGGCCGTACAGGCAGGGGCCGTCTACTGCTCAGGGCAGATCGGTCTTGACCCGGCAAGCGGGAATCTCGTGGAAGGGATCGTCCTACAGACGTGGCGCGCCCTGGCCAACCTCGAGGCAGTCCTCCACGCGTCAGGAATGAGTCTCGCCAACGTTGTAAAGACCACGGTCTTCCTGGTCGACATATCCGAATTCTCCCTCATGAACGAGGAGTACGCGAAACACTTCTCGGCCCCGTTTCCAGCGCGGACGACCGTGCAGGCCGCTGCTCTGCCCCGTGGTGCAAGGGTCGAAATCGACGCGGTCGCCGTCCCTTAGCAAAACTAACTAGGGGTCCACGACTTCCTGTAGGGGCCTCTTCGGCGTCTGCGTGCCTTCTTCCTCCTCTCGCTCCGGCGGAGCAGCCGGTCGTCTTGCCCGGTCATTTCTTCATCTTCGAATAAGCGAAGATGCTGACCATCCCTGCCACCCTGAAGGCGAGTTCTTTGAAGACGAGGCCTTCGGGCGAATCAGGCATAGATGCCACGATCGGCCTTCCGGCATCGGCTTCTTCTCGGATGGGAAGGAGAAACGGGACCTCCCCAAGGAAGTCGACTCCACGTTCTGCGGCCATCTTCTTCCCCCCTCCCGAGGAGAAGATGGTTGTCTTCTCGCCACAGTGGGGACAGATGAAGTAGCTCATGTTCTCGACTACGCCGAGTATCGGGACGTCCAGCCTCTTGAACATCGCAAGCGCCTTGGCCGCAATATTGAACGCGGCTTCCTGGGGGGTGGTGACGATTATCACCCCGCCAAGGGGGACTGTCTGTGCCAGGGTCAACGACGAGTCACCCGTCCCCGGAGGAAGGTCGACGACGAGGTAGTCGAGGTCTCCCCAGTCAACCTGGGTGAGGAGCTGCCTAACCGCCCCGGCCACAAGGGGGCCTCTCCAGATCACGGGGGTCCTTTCGTCATAGAAGAATCCGAGGGAAGCCACCTTGACCCCAAATGCCACCGGAGGGACTATCCGCTCCTCGTCCACCTTCGGTTTGTCCTTCACTCCCATCATCAACGGGATGTTGGGCCCGTAGACGTCCGCGTCGAGTATCCCCACCTTCGCCCCTGAACCGGCCAGGGCCGTTGCGAGATTCACCGCCATCGTCGACTTGCCGACCCCGCCCTTTCCGCTCGCCACAGCAATGATATTCTTCACACCCCGCAGCATCTCCGAGTTGGCGTAGTCTCTGGTGGCATAGACCACCGACCCTGTCTTCATCTCCACTGACCTGACCCCTGGAAGGCCCGCCACCGCTTCCTTGGCGGCCTCTTCGAGCCTCGACCTTAGAGGACAGGCTGGGGTCGTGAGGTTCAGGGTGAAGCTCACCCTGTCCCCTCGCACACTGACCCCCTCCACCATCCGGAGGGAGACGATATCCCTCCCAAGCTCAGGGTCCTTGACGCCGGCAAGTGCCTTGAGAACAGCCTCCTCGGTTGGCAAGTCGATATAGAACGGTCTTTCTCGCGTATAAAATTCTAATGTCGGCAGTCAAGCCCCCTCTGAGTGGGATTTATCGCGCCAGAGCCCAGGGCTTGGTGGCCGTGATGAGAAAGGTCGAGGTCGTTCCCCTTCGAGGCATCCCTGAGGTATCCCCCGGGGCGGACCTGGCCAGGTTGATTCTTGATGCGATTCGTAGAGAAAAACTACGCCTGCGAAGTGGGGACGTCATAGTAATCAAGCAGAAGGCAGTTTCAAAGGCAGAAGGACGGCTGGTCGCGCTTGCGAAGGTAAGGCCAGGGCCGAAGGCGCGCCGTCTGGAAGCAGCCCAGGGGAAGGACCCGCGCTTGGTGGAGCTAATTCTAAGAGAGTCGGTCAGGGTTGTGAGGGCTGGGCACGGGGTGATCATAACGGAGACCCGCCACGGATTCGTCTGCGCGAACTCTGGGGTCGACCAGTCGAACGTGAAATCCGGCTACGTCGCACTCCTCCCTGTAGACCCTGACAGGAGCGCAGCGAGGATCAGGGAGGCTCTCCGGAGGGCAACCGGGAAAGACCCCGCCGTGGTGATTTCAGACACCTTCGGGAGGCCATGGAGGAAAGGACAGACCGACGTTGCAATAGGCTCGTCTGGCATTTCTCCCCTGAGCTCCTATGTGGGGGCGAAAGACCGCTTCGGCTACGAACTCCGCGTCACTGAGCCCGCCCTGGTAGACGAGGTCGCTTCGGCGGCAGAACTGGCGACCGGGAAGCTCCGAGGAATCCCGGCTGTTGTCATCCGTGGTGTCGAGTACAGGAGGAGCGAGGGCGGGGTCAAGACACTGGTCATGGAAAAGAGCAGGGACCTTTTCAGGTGAGAGCATGAAGGTTGTGGCTCTGGCAGGGGGGACCGGGTCTGCGAAGCTGCTGAGGGGGCTCAAAGAGCTTCCAGGTGAGCTAACGGTGATCTGCAACGTCGGGGACAACTTCTCCTGGCAGGGGCTCCAGGTCTGTCCGGACATCGACATCGCAATGTACGCCCTGGCAGGGACGGGGGACAGTGTCCGCGGTTGGGGGGTGGAAGGAGACTCATTTCAAACACTGTCCGAGCTGCGACGCCTTGGCGCCGAGGCCTGGTTCCAGATGGGAGACAGGGACCTGGCGACCAGCATTCTTAGGACGGCCTTCATCAGGAAAGGAATGACACTTACAGAAGCGACCGGGGAGCTCGGGGAGATGCATGGCCTCACTCAGAAGATACTCCCGGTGACTGATGACCCTATCGAAACCCACATCGTCACCCCTGCCGGGGAGCTGCATCTTCAGGAGTTCTGGGTGAGGGACCGCGGCAAAGGGCGTGTGAGCAGTGTTGCATACCAGGGGGCTAAGAAAGCCGAGATCTCGGTCGTGGTCCGCAAGGAGATACTCGGAGCAGACAGGGTGGTAATCTGCCCAGCCAACCCGGTCACAAGCATCGGGCCCATGCTTGCTGTGGGAGGAGTGGTAGAGGCCCTGAGGAGTACAGCGGCGCGCGTCTCCGCCCTTTCTCCCATGATAGCCAGGGGTCCCATCAGCGGTCCGGCCGGGAAGCTGATGAAGGCCACGGGGATTCGCCCCGACTCGGTCGGTGTTGCGCGCATCTATGCTAGGTTCTTGGATGTCTTGTTCATCGACAACAACGACGAATCACTCAGGATTGATGTGGAGAATGAGGGGCCCCGCTGTCGCGTTTCTGACATCGTCATTCACGACAGGCGAGACGCCGTCAGACTCGCCAGGGAGTTGGTCGCCGCCTGAACCCCGCAATTCTGATTCCCGTGAAAGCGAGGGGGCTGAAGTCCAGGCTCGCGCCATTTCTCCCTCCCCAGGATAGGCTGAGGCTCGCTGAACTCATGCTCCTGGACGTTCTTGGCGCGCTTGGGGAAGCGGGTCTGCTTTCCAGCTCCTTCGTGATTTCCTCTTCCAGGCGGACCCTCGAGCTTGCGAAAAGGGCGGGGGCGAAGGCGATCAGAGAAGCCTCTGACACAGGGGTGAACTCTGCCATCGAGAAAGGGCTGAGAGAAGTCCCCGCCGACGACGTCATGGTGGTTCCTTCTGATCTCCCCCTTCTGACAGCTACTGAAATCAACGGAGCGCTAAAACTCAGGTCTTCGGGGGTGGATGTGGTCGTCACCCCATCCATGGATTTTGACGGCACCAACCTCCTCCTCTTTCCCAGATCGAACCCTCTTCCATTGAGTTTCGACCGCGACAGCTTCTGGAACCATCTAGAGGCTGCGTCCCGGAGGGGGCTCAAGGTGGCGGTGTTCTCCGCGAGAGGCATCCGGTACGACGTGGATACCATATCTCACCTTCGGGGCCTTGCCAAGGAGAGGTCATCAGGTAGGGCGGTTGCCCTTGCCAGAAAGCTGGTCCATCAATGAGGCTGCTCATCGAGAACTGCAAGGTCCTCGGAGAGGACGTAAGATCCGTGTTCGTGGACGGTCCGGCCATTGCCCGGACCTCGGCGAGCCCATCACAGACGGTCCCTGCTGACACCACCCGTCTAGACGGAAACGGAGCGAGTCTTCTGACCGGTTTGGTTGATACTCACTGTCACCCGTTCGAGTACGGCTGGTTGAAGAGGAATGTTGACCTG
>DATFYS010000118.1:0-3492 GCA_035314885.1 Nitrososphaerales archaeon
TCGTCGTGGTCTTCGCCGTTGCGGTGGGTCTTATGATTGGGATCGGCCTTTTCCCCCAGGGGGCAATCAACCTCGCCGCCGGGGCGGTCCCACATCCCTGAACGGGCCGGCTCCCTCCGTCGCTTCAGTCCCCTAGCGCCACTTTATCTCTACGCGAACTCGGTCGGGGAGGATCTTCCGGAACGGGGTGCCCGTCCCCCTGTAGAACTTCGTGAAGAACTCGTAGATGTGCAGCCTGAGGTCCTGGACGTAGACGACGAAGGCCTCGAAGGCTATGATCAGGCAGTTCAGGACGACCCATGGAGCGATCATCACCGGGTTGGTGACCGGAAAGTACTGGTTGACGATCAGCAGAAGTACCGCGTGGACCAGCAGCATTATCGCCAGTCTGACGTAGCTTATGGTGTTAGAGAGGAACTGCGAGATCCTTTCGAAGACCTCGAGCCCTCCGTCCGAGAGGGCTGCAGCCGCTGACCCACCGTGCATCTTGCCCATCTTTATGGCAACGGCCTTCCCGCAGAAGAGCACCCCCATCGACACCAGGAGGACTGCCATCGAAATCCCGCCGAGTTCATTGTTCGCAATTCCTATGAGTGGTGCCGGCGCCGCCGACTTCAGGACGTTGAAGTTGAACCCCGCTCCGATGAAGGCAATGCCGTATCCGACGCCTGACAGGTACATCGTGAGGGTCGGGAGCTTGCCAACGATGACCTCGATCTTCTCTTTCGCCTTGACCGCTTCGAAGACGTCTAGAGCCAGGCCGGTGGTCAGGTGCGCCACGCCGATGAGGATCGAGATGATCATCACGGTCTGAATCCCGGCCGGGTCAGGAACGGCGCTTCCTCCGAGAGGATGCTGCATTATCTCTATCAGCGGCGGGACTGGAAGGAACTTGTACAGGAGCGCTCCAAAGAACTCTCCGAAGACCACCCCGAAGACCATGGCCGATATCCCCGCAGTGAGGAAGATGTTCCCCCACTGCCTGAGGCTTCCCGTCCCTCTCTGCCTGATCAACAGCGCGAACAGAGTCAGGACGATTCCATGTCCGAGATCGCCGAACATCATTCCGAAGAAGATTGGAAAGACGAATGATATGAGGGGGGTCGGGTCCACTTCATGCTTTCCGGGTGTCCCCTGCTGCCCTGTGATCAGCTGGAATGTCCGCAGGCCGATGGGGTTCTCGAGTAGCGTCGGGACGCTTTCGGATTCTTTTGAGCTTTCGGCCGGCTCGGCATGCACCATCCACCGTCCGAACATGTTCCTGAACTGTTGCTCCCTGCTCGTCTGGATGTACCCGGAGATCACTGCCATTCTGGCGAGCCCTCCGGAGACTCTCGCTTCGTCGAGCATGTCCCTGGCTACCTCAGTCAGCTCCCTAACTGCGAGCAGAGTGGTCCTGTGCCGCTCCTTGACCTGTTCGATTTTCGCCTCCACGGCGGCCCTTTCACCCTTGGCAGCTTCGAAGTCCTTTGCCAGGCGCTTGTAGGCCTCGGCCGGATTCTGGGGAAGGCCGGGAGGAATCACCAGAGCCTTCACGTCCAGCGCCTTCATTGCCTTGTCCACCTTCGCCTCCTCGGACTTTTGGGTCGCCACTAGCACCAGGCTGTTCGAGTCTGAGATATTCCGGACCAGGAAGACCGCCGCTGGAACCGAATTGCGGAACTCGTCCACAGCTTCGTTAGTTACGATTGAGAGGACCACCTTCAACCGGGTGAGTCCGGCGACTCGGCTCAGGTCCGCAGAGAATCCTGACACTGACTCGAGGACGTCCATCATCGTTCGCGCATCGGTTTCGGCTTTCACCGCCTTCTGGAGAAGCTCCTTCAGAGACTTCACCTCCTCGACGATTGGAATCAAGTCCCTCTCAGCGTTGATCAGCAGTTCCTCCCACGTGGCCGCCTCGAAGTCGTTCCTGGGTACCTTCACTCCTCTGAAGACAACGTCCACCGTGCCTGGCAAGAGCTCGAGATCCAGGTCCTTCGCCGCCTGGTCGGCCAGGGCAAAGAGTCTCACCGCCTTCACCGTCAGCTCCTGCAGCACCGGGTCGAAGTTCGGGATGCCGTCCTGGAGAGGGTGGAAGTCCTCGAACAGGGCAAGGGACTTCGCCACCTCGGCGTACTCGCTCCGAGGAGAGATTATGGTGACCTTGGAGAGCTTGGCAAGTCCCAATCGTTACACGCTTTGTGTTTGAAGCCGCGTCCGAATTCCGTTATTAAGCATGCTGGGGCGCAGCCGGGTCCCCGGGCAATCTCCAAGGTGCTTACGGCCGTTCCCGAACAAGGATTATAACCTGACGCAGGTTGGCCCCTCCGACTTTCTGAGGACCCATCGATTGTCCAGCAAGACCTATGTCGGAACAAAGGCATTTGCACTCCGAGGCACGATCATCGACGAAGGGACCGTACAGAAGCTGGCGGAAGCCACGTCATTGGATGAGCTTGTGAACAGGCTCCGCAGCACCCCGTACTCCGACGCTCTTTCCTCGTTGACGCCTCCTTTCACTGCGAGGAAGATTGAGCTTGCCCTCAGGGAGAGGCTCGCCGAAGTTCACCACTCAGTCATAACCGGCGCGGGCAAGTATAAGATTCTGGAGCTCTACTACCTTAAGCACATTGCCTGGGACCTGAAGACTGCTCTAAAGTCGAAGGCCCTCAACAAGTCATACGAGGAGACCGTCGAGTACTTGGACATGAAGGCCGAGGAGCTTGCCGGCCGCAGGGACCTGATCCTGCGCGTCCTCTCCGCCAAGGACATAGGGGAAGCCGTCTCCCTTCTTTCAGGGACCGAGTTCTCTGACGACGTTGAGAAGGCGCTAGCCTCCTACTCCTCGAAGGGGGAGGTGCGGTTCTTCGACCTCTTTCTGGACCACGCGGTCCTCTCTGCAATATCGAAGGAGTATACCGCCAATTTCAGGCTCTACGCCTCGTCGAGGGCGACGGACGTGGCCGGCGTCGGGGACATCGTGGCGAACGATACTGATTCCTACAACGTCCTCAGCCTGCTGCGCTCGAAGCTCTGGGGGCTTTCAGAAACGGAGGCCCGCTCCCTCATTATCGTCCCGACCCATCGGGTGACTGCGGCAGCCTTGGGGAGGATGGTTGGGGCCGATTCTGTTTCAGAAGCAGTGAAGGAGGCTGGGCGACCCTACGGGGCATCCGGACAAGGGACGAGGAGCGACGAGGAAATCATCGACGGCGTGGAGGATGGGTTCTCGGCTGAGATGAGAGAAACTGCAGCAAAGGCATTTGTCTGGCAAGGACTTGGTCCCGGAACCATGCTCGCGCTAATGAAACTGCTCGAGTTCGAAGTAGGCAATCTGGCCGCGATCGCTATTGGGATTGAAGCGAGGATGGACGTGAAGACCATCCTTGCAAGGCTAAGAATCTAAGCCCAAGGACCTGAGTAGAATCTCTTAACTTAGGCGCAATCGTCGTCTCATTCCTGCAACATTTATAAGCGGTTTTCAAAGGCGCTTGCTCGCTAATACATGCG
>DATFYS010000119.1:0-10924 GCA_035314885.1 Nitrososphaerales archaeon
AACAGGGAGGACCACTTCAGCGGGTAGTCTTGCGACCCATGTACGAAAGAATAATACCATGACGTTACGACATCCTCTCCGAAGTTGTCCGATCACGATTCAGAAGAAGAGCAACTAAGGAAGCTGTACGACCAAGCGCGCGCGCAAGGAAATAGGAAGAAGAAAAGGGAATACAGGGAAAAGATCGCTGAACTGAACCGAATCCGCAAGTACGGTCAACGGGAAAGCGACGAGTCGAAAAGCTAGGGTTCCCTGGTACGCCCCTCCTTTGCGAATATCTCCGCCGAGGTGCGAGCGAATCATGTAGCGCAACGGGTTCGGTGGTTTCCGCCCAGTGAAATCCAGAAACTGATTCCTTCTGACACACATATGTTCGCGCGGAAGGTCAGTAGGCCATAAGCCCTTTTTCCTCGAGCGTCACGTGCAAGTTGTTCACAGCCCTGTAGACGTCGCTCTCCCTCTTCGCTCCAGTGCAGACGAGCTTCCCGGAGGAGAAGAGAAGTATCACTGTCTTGGGGTCTGCCATCCTGTGGATCAAACCGGGGAACTGCTCAGGCTCGTACATCGATTTCGGTAACTTTCTAGCCGCTTCCTCTAGGTGGATTTTCCCACCAAGGCTCGCCGATGCCACCATGTTCTGTATCACTATCTCAGCCTCATTTTTGATGGGGATGCCCCCTTTCTTCAACCTCCTGACGACCTCATTCACTGCCTTTCTCGACTGCTCTTCCGACTTCGCGCCCGTACATACCATCTTTCCCGAGCTGAAAATCAGGGTAGCTGTCTTCGGGCTCTTCAGTCTGAAGACCAATCCAGGGAATCGGTCAGGGTGATACTCGACATCGACAAAGTTCTTAGTTATCAGGTTAAGGTCGACCCTCTGATTTATCGAGGCTGAAGCGACAACGTTCTCGATGCTTACTATGGCCTTTGTCTGAGGCATCGGGGGTATGAAAATTCGAGAGTAGATATAGTCTCTAGATGGGGTTGGGGATGCTCCCCACAGGTTTTCACGCCTTGTAGCGCCTGATTGGCATGTGGACGGATGCGTAAGTTGACGCGAATTGGATAAAGGAGAGAACAGGCCCCGCGGGATCCGAAGCTCTAAGGTGCCTTCCGAAATACCTTGATTATTTGCTCAGATAAGCCAATAACGCTCTATTCCACCTTATTTCAGATAGCCCGGCTAGGTGCAGCACCCATTTCAAGAACGCGCTGTCGCCTCGACGCTTATCTAAGACGATGGACTCTCCGGCTTGGATGAACTACACCGAACCACACGTCCCGACCCCGCAAGACGTCATACCGAAGATGCTCGCGTTGGCCTCCGTGATGCCAAATGAGACGGTATTCGACCTAGGCTCGGGCGACGGCAGGATGCTGATAGCGGCGGCCACAGACTTCCATGCCAGAGCGGTGGGAGTGGAGATCCGAAGGCGCCTGGTGAGAGAATGCCGAAAGAAGGTGAGGGAGCTGGGACTATCTGATCAGATAAGGGTAATGTCTCGCAACTTCAAGAGGGTGAACTTGAGAAAAGCCGACGTCCTTGCCATGTATTTGTCGAGCTACACACTGAACCTGATGGGGCCCAAGTTCATGAAAGAGCTGAGGCCCAGTGCCAGGATAGTGAATTTCGATTACCCCATTCCCGGTTGGAGACATCAGCGGAGAATTGAGGTCACTCCTGCGGGCTGGAGCAAATCCCATCCGATATACCTGTACGTGATGCGAACCAAAGGCGCGCGCGACTCCCATAAAGGCACCTGATTTCAAATAGCATGAATCGAGTCTCTTTAGCTAAACAGAACTCATTCTGGGCGTATAGAAGGCGGCGACGGTCGGACTCGAACCGACGACCATTCCCCGAAGGCGTTCCCTCTACAGGTGTCTGTCAGCTGGTTAACAGCCTGCTGCTCTACCACGCTGAGCTACGTCGCCGCGATTCGATGGCCTAAGACTTGGGCTGAAAAACATTCTTAGTCTAAACCGCCCGACCCTCGAAACGACCCGTGTTGGACCGACCTTCATCGGAAGATGAGAAAAAGGCGGTGGAAGCCGTCATCGTCGCCTTCTTTGAGGCGGGGAAGAACAAGGACCTTACAAGCCTGTCGGGCTTCCATGCACGGCCTGACCGATTCTCCAAGTTCGACGAGAACCCTCCCTACACCCGCCAGAACTCCGAGGACGCCTTCGTCCATGAGCAAGCCGCCTTCGCGAACATCTCCGACTACAGCTACACCATCGAAGGGCTCCGCGTCGACCTTTTCGGTGACGCCGCCGTCGCTACATTCTACCTCGCCTACCGAGGGATGTTCGTCAACGACTATTCGTTCGAGGGATCTCCCGTCGGGTCACGGGCTAGGGTGACCATGGTCCTGAGCCGTGAAAAGGAGGGCTGGAAGATCGCCCACGAGCACCTGAGCAGGTTCCCTGACTGGGTCTCTCCGAAATCTGGGACGAAATAGTCAGTTCACTTTCATTGTACTCCCCGACCTTCATGGGCGGAACTCAGACCATCTTATGAGCAAAAACCGAACTCGCCTGATTGATGTCGGGCATTGGCACCAGGCAAGTGTTCAGTTTGTCATCTCCAACTGACGAAGGATAATTGTCGCCCGTCCATATTCAAGAAAGGGAGTGGCTACTGCAACAATTGCATCAATGAGTGGCAAAAACGTTGGTATTGGGCGCATCCGGAAGCGGGCAGAGAAAAGAGGAGAAGATATTGGACGCTTGAAAGGCGACTGGCTCGTCGAAGGGAAGCGCAGGAATTCAAAGCCAAAGCAATCTCCCATTATTCGAATGAGACGATGGCATGCGCTAACCCATTTGGCGAACATAGTGTTCCATACCGCAATCTAGTCGCTCTAACGATAGATCACATTGAAGGAGGCGGCAGGCAACAGAGGTTGAAGACGAGATATTGGAGCTTCTACAAATGGCTAGCGCGACAGAACTACCCCAGTGGGTATCAGGTCCTATGCATGAACTGCCAAATGATTAAGAAGATTGTCAATAACGAGATCAATTCTCAGCTGCTCGAAAAAGATGGGGCAAAACCATTCATTGAAATCCCAAGGCCCAGTCTAAAGCCGAGCATCGAACCTAGAGGGACGTTTCCACCAGTGGTAGAGCACCATTGATACGACGGCGATCCGTCCGTAAATGGTCAAACCCATCAGAACCGAAGTCACAGGGATCGTGAACAGGCCACCTTGAAACTCGAACAACACCTGAAAGCCGAGGAACCCAAGCTGTCCTTCAATCCAAGGCAAGAGGGCTCTGTGAAATCCGAACAGGAGGTCCCCAACAAAGAAATAACCAACGTCGTTCATCAACGATACCAGCAACCCAAGGCTAAGAGCCAGCTGCCAGTCCTTGAACCCCTGAAACACAATTAGGACTCCGAAGGGAGCCATGTAGGTCAGGACCAACCATATGTGGTAGGCGGGCGCCGAAGTTCCATACAAGTCCAGCCAATTAATCAAAACCAAACCGTAGAACGCCGCGAAGAGCACCAACTTGAGGATAGTGACCTGCCTCTGGTTCGTCGGCCTCAGTCCGGAGACGACCCCCTCGACCCCGTTCAACAGGACCACCACAGCCAGGACTACCGCGAGCGTGTACAGGGCCACACTTTGCACCAGTGCAACGAAGACGGCCACCGCCACCGTGAAGAGCCCCGTCGCCAGCGCAGACCCCCTGAGCCATCTGGCATGGCCCCGTCCCGCCGCATGGAGTATCCTCCCCAGACCCTGGATGCTCAGGGCCACCGCGAGCAGGGTCACGATCGTCGCGACCGTTATCCCGGGAAACGCCCACACCAGGACGATGATTGCGAGGGTGGCGATTCCGCCTCCGACGAGCCCGAGCCCCTCGACGCTCATCAGCTCCTTCTTGATTCCCCCGGCGACCACCATCCTGATTCCATTCAGGGCTATGGAGACCGCAAGCAGGAGGACCAGCTGGTAAATGCCGAAAGTAGGGTTCGCGAGGACCACCACGGCGACGGCAACTGAAGCGAGGCCGAGGAGAATCTCCGCCGCCCTGTACCACCGCGGCGCGTACCCCTCCGGCCTAGTCTTCCCAAGGCTGCGCAAGGTGCCCGAGCCCACTTCGAAAGCCCCTTCCGCGTGGTCTCGAATTAAAGCTGCTCAATGGGCCGCCGATTGGCCGCCCTCGCTTAGCGTCGGGGGTCCCACTAGCTGCTCTTCGTGGATGTAGACGCTCCTTCGGAGGAGGGACGCGACCGCACCTGCGACGGAAAGGGCCGCGCAGAGGAGGGAGCCGATGGTGAAGATGGCGAAGCCCAGATTGAACAACCTGACTCTGCCGTACATATCGGAAATGCGGCCGAAGGAAACAAGGAGCATGGAAGTTACCAAGCTGTACCCGAAGAGAATCCAAAGAAGGTACTGGAATGAGGTGAGCGGGTCTATTGCGATTCCCCGGAAGATTGCCGGAAGCGAGATCAGCACAATGGTGCCGCCGATGGCAGCCATCAGAGTCCCGATTGTGGTGTTTGAAAGCGCGACCCACTTGTATTCGACCATTGATTCTCACAATCTCCTGGCGGGAAGTCTCCCTGTGCTCACGTCAGTGACTTCAGGCCTCCCTCCGCCTACGCACTTGAATGTTGAGTGCCTCTTCGCTAGTGGGCCCGGAGCGATTTGAACGCTCGGCCAACCGGTCTCTCCCAAGGGTATGAGCCGGTTGCTAAGGTCGGTTGCTCTGACCGAACTTCTCGCCAATGGCTCTGAGCTACGGGCCCACCTTTCACTTCCTCCGAACCTGCCCGCTTTAAGGGCTAGTCCGGCTAAACCGTAAATAGGTGCCACGCAAACGTGTCCTCATCGCAGTGAGCAAGGACCAGGACGAGGGGTTTCAGGATATCCTAGCGGAACTAGATCGAGAAGAGGCGCGGGTTAAGATCAGGATGGAAATGCGGCGCTTCGGCAAACCAACCACGGTCATCGAGGGGATCAAGATGAGCGACAAAGAGATGCACGAGCTCAGCTCCAAGATGAAGCGCGCCCTGGCGACGGGAGGGACCGTCAAGGATGGGATAATGATTCTCCAGGGAGATCACAGGGAGAGCGCTGCAAAAATGCTCAAAGAACAGGGGTTCTCCGAGGGTTCCATCGAAGTAATCTGATGGCCGGCCCTCTTTCATCCAATTCTCCTTTCAAACTTATAAAAGGTAAGACGAAGCGCCGGTCGGAAGGCTAACCGTGTCGAAGCCTATCACGACATTCACCGATTTCGTACTTAGAATCCTGAAACTCGTCTTCTGGGTCCTCGCCATCGCCGCCCTCGTCATGGTCCCCATCTACTACCTGCTGGACGCGATTTTCCACTTCCCGGTGGACTACTTCGCCCTGGCCACCGTCAGACCCCTGGACTTCCTCGCGTTCCAGCTCAACCTCCTGAGCACCGAGCCGTTCAAGACCATCTTCGCGCTCACCGTGTTCCCTGGGTTCACTTTCGTGGCCCTCTACGGCACGATCTTCATGGGCTGGGTCGAAAGGAAGTTCACCGCAAAGATCCAGCTCAGGACGGGGCCCATGTACGCCGGGAAGGTCGAAGGCATCCTCCAGAACTTCGCCGATTTCTTCAAGCTCGCTTTCAAGGAGATAGTCATCCCCAACGGGGTTGACAAGGCGACCTTCGTCGCCATCCCGTTCGCTCTGATGGCTGTGGCAGGCGCCTTGATCGCTCTTGTGCCCCTCTCGCCGACGACCTACATCGCCAACCCCTCGGTGGGCGCCATCCTGGCCTTCGCGATACTCGGGTTCACCCCTCTGATCGTCCTCCTTGCCGGATGGGCGAGCAACAGCAAGTACCCATTCCTCGGAGGCCTGAGGGCTCTGCATCAGATGGTGGCCTACGAAATCCCCATGATCCTCTCTCTGGTCGGTGCCGTCCTCCTCTCTGGCTCCCTGAACCTGATGGGGATTGTCAGTGCCCAGAGCGGCATCTGGTATATCCTCCTTCAGCCGCTTGGGGCCATAGTCTTCTTCATCGCCGCGTTGGCAGAACTGGAGCGGATACCATTCGACCTCCCCGAAGCCGACAGCGAGATAGTCGCCGGGTGGCAGACCGAGTACACCAGCATGCTCTTCGGGACCTTCCAGCTTGCGAACTTCACACGCATGTATGTCCTGGCCGGCCTTTTCACTACCTTCTTCCTCGGAGGCTGGCTTGGGCCACCCGGGCCTCCACCTGAGCTCTGGTTCATCCTCAAGGTGACGGTGGTAATGATGGTGATGATGCTCCCGCGCAGCATAATGCCCAGGGTGAGGATCGACCTCCTGCTCAGGGCCGGATGGGTCCGACTCCTCGCTCTATCCTTCGCGAATCTCTTCCTCACCATGGTGATAATCTCACTGGGAGTTGTGAAATAGATGGGGACCTGGTCGTACATCAAGGGGACCTTCGTCGCCACCTGGAGCGGTTTCAAGCACCTGTTCCGGCCAAGGATGACTCTCAGGTACCCCGAGCAGAAGCTCGACCTACAGGGCCCCGGCTATCGCTTCGACGCGAAACAGGGAGTTGGACTCCCTGGATTCAAGGGGCGCCATGTCCTCCGATTCGAGAAGTGCACGGGGTGCCAGCTCTGCGCCATCGCGTGCGACGGGGTGGCAGTGGCCATCGACATGCAGAAGGTCCCCAAGGGTAAGCCCCAGAACAAGAAGGACATCTGGCCGGCGGTCGACTACGGACGGTGCGTCTTCTGCGGTCTGTGCGTGGACGCCTGTCCTTTCGACGCTCTGGACATGACCAACGACTACGAACTGTCTGCCTACGACAAGATGAGCCTGAAGTACACGCCTGACATGCTAGCGGTCCCGCCGAAGCTTGAGGGGAGGAAGTACAAGGTGGAGTTCGATACCAAGAAGGGGGTCTCAAAACACGCCTGACGCGATCTTCCTCGCCATGATGGTGGTAACCGTCGGGGGAGCGCTGGTCGCCCTGGAGGCGGATGAGATAATCTACGGCGCAATCGGACTGGCAGGGTCTCTCTTCGGAATTGCGACTTTGTTCTTCCTGCTAAATGCCCCTTACGTCGCCGTGTTCCAGGTGGCAGTCTACATCGGGGCAGTGGCGGTGCTCATTCTCTTCACTGTGATGCTGGTCAGGCAGGAGAAATGGGCCAAGGAGGTCCGTCCCACATCGCTCACCCGCATCGCCGGGATCTTCACCGGCGCAGCGATCACGATTGCCATCGCCGCGGCAGCGTATGCTACCAACCTCGCAGGGTTCGATAGTCTCGGGAACACGGCGACCTTCGTTGACATAGGCCAGCTCATCTCGACGGGGGACTCTCCGGTCCTTGAGGTCCTGGCCCTGGTCCTTGCCGCATCGATAGTTGCCGCCCTCACGCTTTCCAGAGTGGACAGGGAGGACAAGTCGCAGTGAACTCCCTCGCCGACTTCGTCCTGGTCTCCGCCATTCTATTCGGCATCGGAATCTATGGTCTCGTCACGAAACGGAACGCCCTCAGGCTGCTCTTCGCCGTGGAGATAATGATCAACGCCGCCAACCTCAACTTCGTGGCCTTCGAACAGTACGCCCCCTTCGCAGCGGCCGCCGTAGACAACCCGGTCGGACAGACTTTCGTGCTCTTCTCGATAGCCCTGGCCGCAGCCGAAGCCGCCGTGATACTTGCCATCGTCGTGGTCGCCTACAGGCTCCACCAGGACGTGGACGTCAGCGAACTGAACACACTGGAAGGATAAGCCATGCCAAAGAGCGATTATCGAAGCCTTCAAGCCAATATGGAGTAACCATCAATGCCACAATATCTCCTCCTGCTTTTCGTCCTCCTCCCAATCCTTGGCGCCCTGGCCTGCTTTCTCGCATCATCTAAGCTCGGGAAGCACGTCGGCTGGGTCGCGTTCGGTTTCCTCTTTCTGCCCACGGCCCTGCTGCTACTCTTCGGGTCCCAGGCGTGGGGAGGGACTCCGATTTCAGAGTCCTACTACGCTCCAGCCGGCGCCAGCCTCTCCTTCGGCTTCTTGGCCGACCAGCTGAGCTTCCCCGTCGCTGTCCTCGTCAACCTGGTCCTCGCAGCCGCCGCCGTCTATTCCATGCCCTACATGGAAGCGCGTCTCAGGTCGATCTATGGGGAGGACAGGCCTTCGAGGTTCGGCCTCTACTACCTGAACTTCATGCTCGTCTCCTCGGGGCTCGCAGGGATCGTCCTCTCGACAAATCTCATCGAGATCTACCTCTTCGTGGAGCTGGTCCTCATCCCGACCTTCGTGATAATCAGCCTCTTCGGCTATGTCCAGAAGGAGCGTGTGGGGATAATCTACATCGTCTGGAACCAGCTTGGAGCATTCATCTTCCTCGGCGGGATCGCCCTCGCCTATCTCGCCACCGGGAGCTTCCAGGTTTCGTCTCTGTCAACCATTGGGCAGTCAAACCAGCTTGCTTTCCTGCATGTCTTTGGCCAATATTCCATCACTCCCCCCAACACCCCGCTGGCCTACTGGGTCGCCGGCCTGATCCTCCTGGGGTGGCTCGTGAAGATGGCCGTCTTCGGTCTGCACATGTGGCTCCCCATCACCGAGGCTGAACCTCCAACCTCATTCGCCCCCGTCATGGCCGTGGTTTCTGGGATAGGCACCTATGTGATTGCCCGCCTGCTGGTCTTCGGCATGCCCGGGACCTTCCAGGCATTCAGCTTCTGGCTCATGCTCTGGGCCGTCGTGACAATGCTCTATGGCGGCGCCGTCACCGTGGCTCAGAACGACGTGAAGTACCTCTTCGCCTGGTCGACGATGAGCCAGAACGCATACTCCATCCTCGGACTTGCGAGCTTCTCGTTCCTTGGGGTGGCAGGAGGGGTGTTCTACTTCACCAGCCACATACTCGGGAAGTTCGTGATGTTCGCGGTGGCGGGGATACTTGTCACCCAGGTCGGCCTCCGCGACATCAGGCTGATGGGCGGCCTTGCAGGGAAGATGCCTTTCACAGCGTCCCTCTTCCTCCTGGGTGCTCTGATCCTCTCAGCCGTCCCTCCCACCAGCGGCTTCCAGGCCGAGTGGATGATGTTCGCCGGGATCTTCTCGAAGGGGACGACCAGTTCGGCCTACATGTTCGTAGCAGTCCTGGGGCTGATTGCCACTCTTCTGACTGTCGCCTATACTTTCTGGCCCGTAAGGAAGATCTTCTTCGGGCCTCTCGCTTCCGGCCTCGAAGAGGTGAGGGACGCACCCCTGACCATGACCCTCCCACTTCTTGCCATCGTCGTGGTTTCGATCGTCATCGGGATCTACCCTGACCTGGTCTCCAGGCCGATCATCGGCTTCGCAAACGGCCTGCCAATCTCGGGAGTGGTGAACCTACCATGAGCTTTGCAATCCCCTCATACTTCGTCTGGATGATCTTCATCCTCCCGTTCATCGGCGCCCTTGCGACAGTCGCGTTGAGGAAAGCGGGGCGGCTGGGGAACTACGTGGCCGCCGCCTTCTCGTTCCTTTCCGCGCTCTTCGCTTTCACTATGCTCATCCCCATTCTTGAGGGTCAGACTCTGACCGTCGTCGATTCGGTCATCCCCACCAGCGTCCCCTGGATCTCGGGGATCAACCTCACCGTGGGGGTCCTCACTGACCCGTACACCGCGATACTGGCGAACATCGTCGCCTGGGTCTCCTTCCTGATTGTGTTCTACAGCCTCGAGTACATGAAGGAAGACGAAGGATCTAACCGATACTTCTTCTTCATCACGCTCTTCATCGGAAGCATGCAACTCATCGTCCTCTCGGACAACCTCCTCTCGCTCTTCGTGGGGTGGGAGATGGTGGGGTTGTGCAGCTACGCCCTGATCGGGCACTACTGGAAGGACGAGACGAAGGACTGGGTGGGGACCCCGGGGGACAAGGCCCTCGGAGAGGAGCAGGCCTATGCCCCATCACACGCCGGGATGAAGGCCTTCGTGATGACAAGGATCGGGGACGTGGCCATGCTCGCCGGGATACTCATCCTGTTCTACTATGCAGGGACTTTCAACTACCACCAGCTCGCCTCGACATCTGGGAAGTGGGTCCCACAGCTCGCAAACTCTGGCCTGCTTGTCCCGGTGGCGCTCCTCATCTTCGGAGGCGCGGTCGGCAAGTCGGCCCAGTTCCCTCTGCACGAGTGGCTCCCTGACGCCATGGCGGGCCCTGCTCCGGTTTCCGCGCTCATCCACGCCGCGACCATGGTCAAGGCTGGAGTAGTCCTCGTCGCTCGAATCGCCCCTCTCTTCTATTTCGCAGTCCTGTTGAATCCTTCGCTGAACGTTTCTTCGATCCAACCATTCTTCTTGACCGTCGCCTGGATCGGGGCATTCACGGCTGTCCTCGCGGCTTCACAGGCAGTTGTAGGATTCGAGCTGAAGAAGATCCTCGCCTACTCTACCATGTCCCAAATAGGATACATGATGATGGCCATCGGCCTCGCCGGACTCACGACGGACTTCGCCCAGGGGCTCGCGGCCGGTCTTTACCACCTGATGAGCCATGCCATATTCAAGGCCTGCCTCTTCCTGGCCGCCGGGGCCCTCATCCACGCGGCTGACTCGAAGTACATCAACGACATGGGAGGGATGCGCGACAGGATGAAGGTCACCTTCGCCGCCTTCCTCATCGCCGTGGCCTCGTTGTCTGGGATACCTCCGTTCAGCGGCTTCTGGAGCAAGGACGCCGTCCTCGGGACCGCCTGGGTGGCGGGCCAGTACGCGCTCTTCGCCGTAGGGGCGCTCACGGCAGGGCTGACCGCTTTCTACTCGTTCAGGATGCTGGGGATGGTGTTCTTCGGCGGAAGGAGCCAGCACATGGAGAAGATGGAGGAGCTCGGTCATCCCGTCCACGAGCCCAGCCCGGTGATGTGGGTTCCCTACATGATAATGGCCGGTGCCACGGTGCTGATTGGCCTG
>DATFYS010000120.1:0-4055 GCA_035314885.1 Nitrososphaerales archaeon
TTGAGCTGCCTCAGCAGATGACTGGGGGCCGGAAGGACCTCGTCGGCATAGAGCCATGCATAGGCATAGTGG
This sequence comes from Nitrososphaerales archaeon, assembly GCA_035314885.1. Classification (GTDB taxonomy): domain Archaea; phylum Thermoproteota; class Nitrososphaeria; order Nitrososphaerales; family Gagatemarchaeaceae; genus UBA183. The sequence goes on from DATFYS010000120.1 coordinate 73, forward strand.
TAGGACGCTACCAACAGCCAGAAATCAGCCTCCCGAGGATTCCCTTTGGTCAGGGAGTCCGCTGATCTACCGAGGTGCTTCACGGCCGCTGCAAGCCTGCCACTGCTGGCCTTCCGGCAAGATTCCGAATAGATTGCGGTCGCCGCCGCCGAGCCTGTCGAGATCACCATCGTCGCGTCCCTTACCGGCTTCAGGTGCGCCAACGCGGCTGCAAGCTCAGGGCTCGACGGTTTCAGCGCCTCCTTTTCGTCGATGAAGGCCAGGTCCATATACACTCCACCGATTCTAACTGTGGTTGGTCGCCTCTTCTCCGGTCCGACGACGAGGACATCCAGCTCGCAAGAGATCCTCTGCAGCCCTTCGGCATGGCACCCAGTGACGGCAACAGCAGAGCCCATGTACATGTCGAGTACCGGGCGAAGAATCTGACCGGCAGGGAGAGGGGGGCTACCCAATGTCAGACCTGGCTCCGCAAACGCATGAAATACCTAACCCCGACCGGGCAGAGGCTGAAAGTGACCCTAATTGGAACCCAGAAACGTGCAGTAAATGCATGACTTGTTGGAAATCCTTCACTTTGGCCACAAGACATAAATACGTGTTCGAAACCGGGTTTCTTGTAAATATTTCGCTAGTGAGAATAGTGTTCTCAGACAAAGACTTCTCAAGGCTGATGAAGTTGCAAAAAGCGTTAGACAAGTGCCCACGCTGTGGCAAAGGGCCGATGGTCGTAGACACCGCGGGTGGGGAGCTCTTCTGCGGGAACTGCGGCTTTGTTGTGAAAGAGAAGATCGAAGCGGTAGGCCCCGAGTGGAGGGCCTTCTCGAAAGAAGAGAAGGATGACAGGAGCAGGGGCGGGATCCCGACATCGATTGCCATGCACGACATGGGCCTGGCCACAGTCATCGGCGGGATGAATAAGGACGCTTCGGGCAAGTCCCTGTCCGCTTCAATGAAGGCGACCGTCGAGAGGCTCAGGACCTGGGACTCTAGGAGCCAGGTGCACGAACCAGTTGACAGAAACCTCAGGCAGGCTTTCAGTGAGCTTGACAGGCTGTCCGACAAGCTTTCGGTTTCGAACGCCGTGGTCGAGAAGGCAGCCTACGTCTACAGGAAGGCTCTCGAAAGAGGATTGGTCAGGGGAAGGTCAATCTCTGCCATTATCGCCGCGTCGCTATACGCTGCCTGCAGGGATACACAGACCCCCAGAACGTTGAAGGACCTCGCTGCCGTGAGCAACGTGAAGAAGAAGGACATCGCAAGGTGCTATCGGCTGTTGCTTAAGGAAATGGACATCAAAATGCCTGTCGTAGACCCCACGAAGTGCGTATCGAGAATCGCATCGAAGGCGGGGCTTTCAGAGAAGACCAAACGGCGCGCACTCGAGATCCTGAAGAGGGCTGATGAAACAAGGATCTCAGCAGGAAAGGATCCGATGGGGCTCGCAGCAGCAGCCCTCTACGTTGCTTGCACCCTCGAGGGTGAAGACAAGACCCAGAAGGACGTAGCCGAAGCAGCTGGGGTTACTGAAGTCACCATCCGAAACAGGTACAAAGGGCTAAGGTCCGCTCTGGGCATATAGCAGCCAAAGGAAAACTTCGGGACTCTCGAAAAGACGAACGAGCCTTTATCCGACCAGCCTTTCGTTGGCCTTTCGGGCCATCTCGGCGCGGGGGAACAGCGTCGGGAAACCCTTCGACAGGATGTCCACGTACATCTGGCTCTCTTCTTCGGTCATGAACTGGAACATGTACTTGCCCGAATATGGGGCGGGGTCCCCCTCCCTGCGAATGAACTCTATGTGAATCAGGGGGTCTCCCTGCTTGATCGTTATGGGGGTCCTCTCGTTGCTCAGGTTGACCAGTTCCAGGGCCAGCCGCCCGACAAAACCGCTGTGGACTTTCACGGAATTGAGGAATGAGAGCCCCAGCCTCCCGAACTTGCTCTTCGATGTCAGGTGGGCCACGCAGTCGGGAGGGGTGAACACGATCTCCCGGGATATCATGTTACGGTGCTCAAGGTAGTGCAGGGTCCTGTCCTCCCTTACGGTGAGGACATAGCCATCTCCGTCGAAGGCCCCGTCCTCAGTCGGGTATATCACCTGATATTTCGAAACCAGATCTCTCAGGATAGAAACTCCGAGAACTGTCATATCCCGAAGGCGGACCCTTCCGCTGCGCCCTTATGAACCTCCGACGCCTCCGACCGGGCCTGCAGTCTCTTCAGCCCGAGATACACGACAAGAAGGAACGAAGCCAGCCCCATCAGCCTTACCATGTCAAGATCCACTACACCCTGCAGGAAGAACTCTGGCTGGGCGGTGACCGGGACACCAAAGGCGGTCTGACCCAGGTAGGCGTAGACAGTGTCGAAGTAATCGATTCCCCAGTGGGCTAGGACCGCGACCGCGAAGCCGTACCTGATGTAGAGGTAACCCAGGACGACCCCCCCATAGGTGGCTTCGAATATCTTGTCAAGGTTCCACCCGCTGAGAACGTGGGCAGCGCCGAAGACGAGCGAGCTGACGAAGAGCATGACGATGGCTGCGATCCGTACCGCCCCTCCAGCCCTGTCTCCCGAATACCCAGAGGAGGGCCTCCAGAGGACTCCCACAATCCCCTTCCACGGAAGCCTCAGAGAGAACAGGGCAACGACGATTCCGATCATCAGGACCCGGAATCCGAACTCTTCGACCAAGGGCGCGTTTGCCAGCCCCAGAAGCGAGGTCGGTGGGCCGCTTACGGGCGCCAAGGCATCTATCCAGCTAGCAGTGAAAATGAGGAACGAAATGGAAATCGCAGAGAGGAGCAGCGGGCTGGTGACGAAGGCCCCAAGACCCTCTCTGAAGGAGGCAGCGATCGCCGAGAGCGGGGACCTGGGGAGTGTGAAGAGGTAGACGAACATAGCAAAGTAGATCAGGTTCAGGAAAATGAAATACGCGCCTACATTCGCAACAATCGGGAGGACCACTTCGAATGGCCCAAGCAACAGGAAGAGCCGCGCCGTTGAGCTCCATGGTTCAAGTCCGGAACCCGGGCCGAAAACTGCGTAGAACCCCGCAGGGAATGACAGGAGGAGAAGTGCAACTGTAAACAGTAGCAGTATCGCGAAAACGAGGCTGAAAACCTGGTCGAAGGGGCCGACCTGTCTTTCTCGCAATCCCAAGCTCAGACCTTCTCAGGCCCGGAGAGGGGTTCGCCGCCCTCCCTCTCCAGGAAGACCGTGCCAGCATAGCCGCACTTCGAACAGTAGTAGTCCTGAGGCACCAGCCACCCTCCCAGCTGGCTCCTCGCCGTCAAAGGTGTCAGGCACCTCGGGCAGAGCTTGGTTGCCAGTCTCAGAGGGCTTCGCCTTGCGAGTCGTGGGGCCATGTCGTCTTCTTCTCCTGAAGGCTGCATAGACGAGCCGACCGCCTCCGGGTGCTTAAAACCGTTCCAGAGGTGCAAGCATGTTGATACGAAAGCGCGCGCCTCGTCCGCTGAAAGTGGAATGACGGCGGGAATCTGCTATGCCTGCGGGGATGAGATGGTCGAAATCCAGGCTGCAAATTCAGGTGCCCGAACTGCGGCACCCTTCTTGACTGAGAGCACGTTTCAGGGTTGCCAAGGTAGAGCCCGGGTCTTCTTCTGTCCTTGGAGTGCGACTATGCGTGTGTTTTCCTGTCCAGCAGCCTCGCTGCTTCCTTCACTGTAGCGCCTTCATGGACGATCGCCCTCACCGCTTTGATCATCCCAATGGGGTTCGAAGATTGGAAGATGTTCCTCCCCATGTCAACTCCGGCCGCGCCGCATGCAACGGCTGCATGCGCCATCTCAAGGGCATCCATCTCAGGAATCTTCTTTCCACCGGCGATTATCACGGGGACCGGGCAACCGGCGACGACCTTCTCGAACCCGTCTGAATAGTAGGTCTTCACTATCTTGGCTCCCAGTTCGGCAGCTATCCTGCAAGCCAGTCCAAGGTAGCGGGAGTCCCTCTCCATC
>DATFYS010000121.1:0-2922 GCA_035314885.1 Nitrososphaerales archaeon
TCTGGCTCGGCGATGGTTGCTCAGTCAGGAATATCTACACTAGGAGAGCAGAGGTGGGCAGGGGGTGCAGCGTCTCGGGGAGGTTCCAGTACACCGAGGCAATCGAGCTCGGGAAGGACGTCCACTTGGCGAGCCAGCCCGAGAAGGTCACAACCCTCCCGAGTCCACCTCAATGAGAAAAACCAAAAGGTCCAAGCTGGACATCTACAGCTCGATTCTCCGGGCCATCGATTCCTACGGCGGGTCCGGGAGAATCACCCACCTTTCCTATGCTTCAAACACCCCTCTGGACAGGACGAAGCGCTACCTCCAGGCTCTGGCCGACGCGGGCATGCTCCGGGGTGAGACCGTCGAAGACGGGGTTGAGTACGTGATGACGCCCAGGGGGTACGAGTTCCTGAGAGCCTATGCCCTGGTGAACTCGCTGATGGAGACTAAACCGGCCAAGTAGCCTCGGCCTTCCTGTTCTTGCCGCGCTCTTCGGGGGGCTTGTACTTCCACCCCAACAGATCTCCCACTGCCTGCTCGGTTCTTGTCTTGATCAGCTTCGGCGGCTCGTCCCTCGTCCAGAGCCCCTTGGAGTTTATGATCAGACCCTTGTCCCTCGCCTTTATCGTCATCCCGATGGTGTGTCCCTTCGGCCCTGTCGCCCACATCTGGGTGACGCCCCAGGCGTCCTCGTCAAGGCAGAGGAAGAGGTTGACCTGGGCCCCTTTGTACCTGAAGCTCGTGATCACCTCGCCGAAGGTCACCACCTGCCCACCAATCTCCTTCACCCGGCTGGTGACCTGGTCCTTCCAGATGCCGAAGCTCTTCCCCTTCGGGATGACGGCGAAGTCTATGTCGTGCACCACGGGCGCTCTCCTCCTGATGCTCCCCGCCAGCAGGACCTTCCTGTAGAGGCTCTTTGTCTTCGCCTGGAATTCGAGCGCTATCATCTCAGCGTCTTCCAGTCTGAGGTCTTTCTTGTAGGACAAACGGATTACCTAGCTGAGTTGAGAGAGCAGGCCGTGTGTCTGAGAGCCCTGGTAAAACAGCGTCTTGGCGGACCTGAACTTTTTCGGTTCGATCATCAAATGATACTTTTCCAGGGAGGGTGTTATGAAGACGACCACAATCTTCGCTCCGACATACTCTGCCAGTGCAACACGGTCGAAATCAAGGCGCCAAGTAAAATCCTTCCTCTTTCTGGGATGCCGACTGCTAAGCCTTTTTGCCATCCGTTTTAGCCTGCTGGTTGTAACCTCAACGAAGTATAGTTGACCGTCCTTCTTCGCCAAGTAATCATAAGGGAATTCGTATGACATTCGTTGCACCTGTCCAAAGCCATTTGCGGTAAGAACTGACGAAGCAAGTTCCTCAGCCTTGCGCTGAATCTCCGGAGTAGATTTGATGCCGCCATTCCACTCCCTCCTAATTCGTTTTGGGTATTCATGTTGATGCTTGAGTATGGCTTCCCGATTCTTCAAGTACCTCTCGTGTCTTCGAAAATCTACCGTGTAAGTAACCTCGATTGAAGTATGCGCAGATTACTCATAAGCTGCTACAAGTCTGGCAATAGCTCGACCTACTGAATTTGGCTTAAGCTACATTCATCGGGGGTCTTGTCGTGCCTGATCCTCAGGATGAACGGGGCCCTCAGCTTCCTGTCCCTGGTGACCTCCTGGAACCTCACTTCGATCACCGAGCCCTTCCTCACATGGCGGGGGTCGACCCTCTCCACCGTCGACCCGACGTTCCCCAGCTCGACGACCCGCCCGTCGTCATCATAGACAGCCACAGACCAGGACCGGGCGATTCCAGTGCTCCTCAGCTCCGGGGTCTCCACGATCCCCGTGACAAAGCAGTCGACGGTGTCGAACCGCTTCAGCTTGAGCCACGAATTGGGCTGGCCGTAGCTCGACTCCGGGTTCTTCACCACGATGCCCTCCCGTCCCTTCTTCACGACCTCGTCCCTGAATTCTGTGATCTTGTCCATGGTCTTCACGAGCTTGAACTGGACCTCCAGCCCTGTCCCATGCAGGATCTCTCTGAGGATCTTCTTCCTCTCCCTGAGCGGCTTCGTGGTCACGTCCCTGTCGTCCACCTGAAGCACGTCGAAGAGGAAGAGTCCCTTCGCTTCGCGCGCGACATACTCGCCGTCAAGGATCATCCGGTTGGGGGCGTGCAGGAACTCGGTGACTCTCGAGAAGACCTGAGGCGACGACTTCGGGGTGTACACGCCTCCGTGCTTGCTCGACAGGACCAGCTTGTCCCCGCTCTTGAACAGGAAGACCCTGATGCCGTCGTACTTCTCTTCGGCGATGACGGGTAGCGGGTTCTTGGCGAGCCATGCCCCAAGGTCGCCCTTCACCGCCTTCGCGTAGTTTTCCTGGACGTATTTCGGGAGCTCGTCGCTCATGAACTACTTCGAAAGAACTACTCTCGGCTTCTTCCTGGCCACAGGGACTGCAGGCAGGCGCTCCGCCCCTTTCTCTTCCTGAAGCGCCCAGGCATCGTCGAGCTTGAGTATCCCCTCGCTCATCCCCATCAGCAGCCAGAGGCGCCCGTCCTTCCTCTCGTAGGGATAGACGACGGCGGTGTAGAAGTTGTAACCGCGTCCCCACGAGAAGAAGGCCACCAGCGCCATGTCCTTCTCGGTGAGATACCTTGCAAGCTGGGTGACCCTCGTGCTGGTCTCGCCCACCTTCTTGTCGGTGTCCGGGGCGAGCTGGTAGACTTCCTTGAACTTGTACTCCGAGACCCTCTCCAGGGGGACGAACCCGTCCTTCTCAACCTCGACCCTGGTCGTCCGCTCGAAGGGCTCGACCTCCTCCCCCTCCTGTCTGTCCATTGTCTGGCTCAGAGGAATCTCGATCCACTTGCCCGTGAACTCCAGCTCGTACTTCAGGAAATACCTCTTCTCGGTCCTCACGGTTATCG
>DATFYS010000122.1:0-2310 GCA_035314885.1 Nitrososphaerales archaeon
GGGACCAATTCAACCCTCACCTATTCAGCGAAGGCCCTCTCCACGCAGGGAACCTTGAACTCGACGGGTTCTACGGCCACCTTCTACTTCGGCGGGGCGCAGTTCTCCCAGTCATACGCCGGGCCCCGAGTCACAATCTACCTGCCGCTGAGCGCATCGATCACCACTTCGCCCTCCGGCACGACCGAGGGGAAGCCGTTTACACTGGCCATCACGATTGCGAATCCATCAGGGGTCACCGTCACGAATGTGGTGTTCTCGATCCCGATCCCCTCGGGACTGTCACTCACGCAGCTCCAGGGGGCAACCATCACAGGGAAGAACCTCACCATCCAGGCACCTTCGCTGGGACCCGACCAGACGGTGAACGCCACGGCCACGGCCCAGGCGAGCTCTGGAATCACCGTCCCCTTCGCCCCAGCTACCCTGACATTCGGCTATGGTGGCGTGACGGTCTCCGGAACTGTCCCTTCGGGAGGGATTGCCATAGGTGAGAACGTCACCGCCCGGTACGTCCTTCCCATTGGCCTGGTCCTTCTGGTTCTACTGGCTGCGGTGTATTACGTGAGGAAGATTTCTAAGCCTAGCGTTCCAGCTTCCCGGCAGTAAACTGCTCGAAGGCATCCTTGGCCTGCGGATAGGGCATCTGGACGGGCGGGTGTTTGAAGCAGAACGCCGAGAGGCTGGTCAACGGCCCGCTGACACCCCTGTCAAGGGCCAGCTTTGTTCCCCTGACGGCGTCCACCATCACTCCTCCGCTGTCGTAGGCATCGACCACATGGAGCTTCAAATCGACCTTCACCGTGGTCCCCCCGAAGTACTTACCCTTGAGCCACACATAGCAGATCTTGTCATTCTCCAAGAATGGGACGTAGTCGCTTGGCCCGATCCTCGTCGGGACCTCGTAGGGGGACATGGCCCTTACCGCACTCGTCTTGCTCTCTCTCTTGTCGACGAGCCTGCTTTCTTCGAGCATGTTCAGGAAGTCGGTGTCGCCCCCGATGTTCAGCTGGTAGGTCTCGTCAACTTTGACACCCCTGTCCACCGCCAGTTTGACCAGGGTCTTGTGCAAGACCGTCGCACCGAACTGGCTCATTACGTCGTCTCCTGCAACGGGGAGTCCTGCTTTGGCGAACTTCGCCGCCCACTCGATGTTCGAAGCGATGAACACGGGGATTGCGTTGATGAATCCTATTCCGGTCTCCAATGCTGCGTCTGCGTATCTGTGCGAGGCTGTCGTGCTTCCCACCGGCAGGTAGTTTATCAGGAGGTCAGCCCCGGAATCCTCGAGTTCCTCGACAACGTCACTCTCGGCGACAGAGGCAACAGGGATGACCGCCTTGAGGTATCTGCCTATTCCGTCGAGGACCGGCCCCTTCTTCACCGTGACTCCGAGCTTCGGCACGTCGAAAATCTTGAGTGTATTGTTCGGTGGTTGTAAGATCGCTTCAGACAGGTCCTTCCCGACCTTCTTGGCGTTGACGTCGAAGGCCGCCACGAACTCGATATCTTCGGGAGTGTATCCCCCAACCTTCCAATAGGTCAGACCTTCGTCTGGGCCACGCTGAGCATAGTAATGGACACCTTGGATGATGGCAGATGCGCAGTTGCCTACGCCGGCAATTGCGACCTTTATCTTCCCCAAATCGAATTTATATTTCCATAAAAATCGTTATTTAACGGTTTGGGAGCCGAAACTGAACTGGTTTCGGAACGCTAATAATCGCTCCCGCAGTAGTTACGCCTGTGGAGGAAAGGTCAGCAGGGGCCGTAGTCTTCAGGGACCGCTCCAAAGCACGCGAGTTTCTGCTCCTTCTCAATGCGGGGCGTTGGGACTTCCCCAAGGGCGGGGTGGAGAAGGGGGAGAGCGAGCTGCAAACGGTGATGCGGGAAGTAAAGGAGGAGACGGGACTGAAGTCATTTGACGTAGTCCCCGGGTTCAGGCGGGTCATCGAGTACTTCTACAGGCGGGAGAGCAAGAACGTCCACAAGCAGGTTGTCTACCTTCTGGCCAGGGCTTCCGACGGCAAAGTCAAGATCTCGTTCGAGCACCAGGGGTTCGGATGGTTCCCCTACGGGGATGCCCTCAAGAAGGCTTCCTACGACAACTCAAAGAACATGCTCCTGGCGGCGGAGGCGTTCCTCAGCGGCGAGGCCGCACGTGAGCCTCAGAACTGAACGAGAGGATGGGATGCCGCCAGCTTCACGACCTTGATGTAGTGGAACCCGGGCTCATCGGTGCGCTTCACGTAGGTCGTTTCAGTAATCTTGTCATAGGAGTACCTCAGGAACGGCGAAGGCTCCTCCTTG
>DATFYS010000123.1:0-5498 GCA_035314885.1 Nitrososphaerales archaeon
TCGAAGAGGGTCTTGTAGGCCCCCACCTTTACCAGGCTGGGGATGTTCTCTACTTCCACCGACATGAACTTGTCCGGGAAGGTTTCCTTGGCCTCCAACGGGGCCGGCATCTTTGCAACTCTGATCACAGGCGCATAGAGATACGAGGGGTTGCTCGCCGAGCTGACCATCTGCACCTCCTCGCCCTCTCCTGTTATCCTGTAGGCGAGGAACTCGTCCACCCCTCCATTGTCGAAATAGTAGAAGATGGGAGTCCCCATGAAAATATCTGCCTGGGCCGCTATCCTCGTCCCTTTTCCTTGCTTGAACGCGAAGAGCGGAAATGGGGCCCGTTCAAGGGCGCAAGAGAGCCTGCCGAGGTCGAGCAGAGATGCCAGCCCCACGTAGCACGCGCCTCCGATCCTTTGGTCTTCCTTCTTCGGCAAACGTGGCGGGGCGTGCCCGTGCCTGTTATAAGTCTGAAACACAGAAAAGGGTTCCTAACTAAAAGTTAGGTCTCCGGGGGGCTGGCGTGAGCTCCTGGAAGACAGAGACCACCGGTGACCTCGATGACGCCGCCCGGCGAATCAAGGATTCAGTCGAAACAGTCTCTGGCGAACCAAGCGATGCCCAGCTGAGGTCCGTCTGGCGTGCCTACCTTCTGATCGAGAAGAGCATCGCCTTCATCAAGGTCGAGCTCGATGAAGAGAACCCAGGCGCGCTCGTGAAGCTGGCCGCCTATTCCGTTCCCGACGAGAGGCAGGCGCTGCAGTTCGCCCTCAGGAATCTCGGGAAGGGAATCGAGAGCTTCAGACTCGGCGACCTCGGCCAAGCGCTGAAGGAACTTCGCGAATCCAGGAACTACCTGAGGGTCCTGCTCAGGCAGAAAAGGCTCAAGCACCTAAGAGAGACGCGAGGCTGAGATTACTCTCCGGCGTCTTTTGTCTTCTTCTTCCTGGTCCGTGGCTTCTTTGAGGGAGCCTTCTTCGCCTTCGGAGGTTTGGCTTTGGCCTCGGTTTCCGGCGCCGGGATCTCCGCTGGCTCCTCGGGCGCTTCCTCCTTTGGCTCCTTCTCCTCTAGTTTCGGAGCCTCTTCCTTCTTCTCCTCTTTCTCCTCCTTCTCCTTCTCTTCTCCCAGAACTATCTCCTGGATGGTGAGCTCCTTCCCCGAAACGAAAACCCTGTAGTTCTTCCTGACTCCCTTCATGAAAAGGAACCGCTTGATGTAGGTCTTCACATGCCGGGGCTTCACGCCTTCCCTCATGGCGCCGTCGTCAATCTCGATGGCCCCTCCTTCCACCGATGGTTTGGCTCCGACCCGGGGCTCCAGGAAGGTGGCCAAATCCTCCCCCTTGTCCTTGAGCGTCCCTAGCGTTACCTTCAAGTCGTGAGCCCCACCAACGGAAGCCGATATAATCGTTCTACTTGCCGTATCTCCGGCGCCTTTTCTGGTAGGTCCGGACGGCTCTCAGGAGGTCGATGAACCTGAAAGCTGGCCAAAAGACGTCCATGAAGACCAGCTCCGAGTACGCCCCCTGCCAGAGCAGGAATCCACTCATTCTCTCTTCCCCGGAAGTCCTGATGATGAGATCCGGCTCCTGGTTTGGCAGGTATGACGTATAGAGCCTAGTTGCCACCGTCTCCTCGTTGATCTGATCGGGGGCGAGCCGGCCGCTCTTGACTTCCTGGGCCACAGACCGGACCATGTCAATTATCTCTGCCCTCCCCCCGTAGGCCACGGCGATGTTCAGGTAGTGCTCGTCGAACCCTGCCGTTTTGGCCTCAATCGCTGCCAGGAGGTCTCTTATCGACCCGGGGAGCAGGTCCAACTGACCGATCGCCCTGACTTTCACTTTGTATTTCGTGATTCTCTCGTCCGTGAGCAGCCTGCCGAGCCTGGCCTGGATCAGTTCGAAGAGTTCCTTCAGCTCGGTTGGAGGCCTGTCCAGGTTCTCCGTCGACAGGACGTAAAGTGTCACGGTCTTAATCCCCAGGTCGTGGCACCAATCGAGGAGCTCCTCGGCCCTGTTTGCCCCTTCCCGGTGGCCCAGCCCCTCGGATATCCCTTGGGTCGCTGCCCATCTCCTGTTCCCGTCCAGGATGATCCCGATGTGCGACGGAATCTTGTCTTTCTCAATTTGCGACCTGAGCCTCCCTTCGTATAGTCTGTAGACCCCCAGGGTCCTCAGGGCCGACTCCATCATGGCCTACTCGCCATCGCTGGTAGGGGCTACCCTGGTCCGAACCCGGGGATAGATGGCGCTCGTCAGGATGAATATGGCCGCCAATCCACCCAGAATGTAGGAGATCAGGAGGTAGGTGTACTCCGCCGAGCCTGACTTCAGGAAATTCGAGAAAGTCCAGACAGGCAGGTAGAGGATGGCCAGCAGTACGAGGACGAAGCCGTCCCTCCTCCACCGAGGGCTATCTCGAAGAATGTGTGTGAGAAGCCCTCCTGTCGAGTATATCGCTATCCCTCCGAAGACGAGGAGCACGCTCCCCCCTATCATGTACCCGAGGAGGACCCCCCCGAAGTTCAGCAGGTTCGCGGGATTGTTGAGCACCCCCGTCACGTAGCCTGGGACCCCCTGGGTCATCGAAAGATATCCGCTGACCAGCCCCACTATCACGACGAGGACGCTCATCACCATCGTGAAGAGCCTGATGTACCCGGTCCCTCCTCTCTGAATGAGTCCCGCAACCGTCCTGTCGACGTTGAACCCCCTGATGAGAAACGCACCGCCCAGTATGAGAAGGATGGCAAGCTCCGCCACGACGACCTGGCCCGCCACAATCAGCAACCCCGCTAGAATGAGTATCAACCCTGGAACTCCAAGGCTCCATCTGGAATAATGGGGATCGAAGATGAGCATCCTGAGGTACCTGCCGAGAATCTGGTAGGTCTCTTCCACGGTCTGGCTGTGTTTGACGGCAACCCGCTGCACCGAGACGATGGGCTTCATGCTCTGGATAATCGGGACAACCTGTTCGTCCTCTCCCCCGTCTGACACGAGCACAACTCCGGTGAACACGGAGGAGGCGAGGACGTTGGCAACTTCCTTGCCTACTCTTCGGTCGGCCTCGAACCCTCTGTTTTCGTCCCCACATACCAAGGCGACTTCGCAGGAGGTCCCTCCGTTGTTCAGTTCATCGTACTTCCTGACCGCGGCGAACATTGCGTTGGCATCGGCCTCTTCGGGGTCGGCCAGGGCCAGCTTCATGGCAGCTGCTAGCACGGCGTCGCGTCCTACTACCGGGGACGGGACCTTTGCCTTGACACCGAGGTCGTCATCCCGGTCTACACAGAGAACCAGGTATCTCTCGGCTGGTTGGGACAACTCCCTTCGAGTTGAATTGGCACCCGTGTATACTTAAGCCTAGGCCGAAGAACGGAAACTGTGGCCCCAGATAGGCTTAAGCCCGCGGACTCCGGCCACTCGGCCTGAGATTCTTGCAGCTGGAACGGCCCTGGTACCGCTCCTGGCCGTCGTATCTTGCGAAAGAGACCGACGCTACACCTGCCCCCCTCTATTCAATCCTGACCCAGGGGGCAATAAGATTCGGGGGGAAGGCTTGCCTGACCTATCAGGGGCGGTCCCTTTCCTACTCCCAGATCAACGAGCTTTCGTCCAGGTTCGCGGCGGCATTGCTAGGGCTCGGCCTGAAGAGCGGGGAAAGGGTAGCGATTTTCTCCCCCAACACTCCACAATTCGTCATCAGCTACTTCGGCATCCTGAAGGCCGGAGGAATCGTGGTCCCCTGCAGCCCTCTCTACAAGGAGAGGGAGCTGGAAGCCCAGCTAAGGGACTCGGGTGCGACAATTGTCGTCGCCGCCAACGATGTCGTGGGTGGGAACGACCTCTACGCCAGCCTCGAGGGATGCAGAGGGAGGCTCAGCCTTGTTCACGTGATAACGGCCAGCGTCACGGACTACCTCCCGGGGTACAAGAGAGCCCTTGCCGGTTTTGCCAAGGTAAAGAATGTCGAGCGGCGCGACACCGTTGCCTTCGTTGACCTCGTCGGAAGGGGCAGTCCTTTGGAGAGCTTCGCGAAGGTAGACCCTGTGGAGGATGTGGCGGTCCTCGAATACACAGGGGGTACAACCGGGACGTCGAAAGGAGCCATGCTCACCCACTTCAACCTGCTTTCCGCAGCCGCCATTGGGGCGATGGCGCTCCCCCTGACCGAGAGTGATGTTTCCCTTGCCGTCCTCCCTCTGTTTCACATCTTCGGGATGACCGCGAGCATGAACGCCCCCCTCTACACAGGTGGGAGGATCGTCCTGCTCCCCCGTTTCGACGTGAAGGAAGTAATGAGCACCATCCAGAAGGAGAAGGTCACCGCATTCTGCGGGGTCCCCACAATGTACATCGCCGTGAACAACCACCCCGACGCTGCCAAGTTCGACCTCAAGACGGTGAGGGTTGCGTTCTCCGGTGGCGCGGCGCTCCCCGTGGCAGTGGCCAAGAGGTTCAAGGAGCTGACGGGAGGGACCATAGTCGAAGGCTACGGACTTTCCGAGTCATCGGCAGTGGGCTCAACCAATCCCATCAAGGAAGCAAAGGTCAAGGAAGGCTCGATCGGCATTCCCTTTCCTTCCACTGATGCGAGGATCGTTTCGATTGAAGATCCGATGGTTGTCCTCGGGGTCGGCGAACTTGGGGAGCTCGAGCTGAAGGGCCCCCAGATGATGAAGGGCTACTGGAACAACGAAAAGGAAACCAGCCTGGTCCTCAGAGAGGGCTGGCTGCTGACCGGTGACATCGCCCGGATGGACGAGGACGGCTACTTCTTCATCGTCGACAGGAAGAAGGACCTGATATCAGTCGGGGGGATGAAGGTCTATCCCCGAGAAGTGGAGGAGGTCCTCTTCGAGCATCCCGCCGTGAAGGAAGCGGCGGTGGTCGGCTACCCTCACCCCTACATGGGAGAGACGGTGAAGGCCTTCATCGTGCTGAAGGATCCCGCCAGCAAGGACAGGGCGCAGGAGGACATTACGGCCTTCTGCAGAGACCGGCTTGCGAAGTTCAAGGTGCCACACGAGTACGAGTTCGTTGACGAGCTTCCCAAGACCCTGGTCGGAAAGGTGCTGAGGCGCAAGCTGAGAGAGCAGTCAGTCAAGCCTCAATGATCATCGACACGGCGTTCCCTCCCCCGAGGCAGAGAGTCGCGAGTCCGGTATGCGTTCTGGTCCTCTTCAGCCCGTACACAAGGGTGGTGAGAACCCTCGCACCGCTGCATCCTATGGGGTGTCCCAGGGCAACCGCGCCTCCGCTGACGTTGAACTTCTCTTCCGGGACCCCCAGGGCCCTCCTCACGGCGATTGAGGCAGTCGAGTAAGCCTCGTTGTGCTCGAAGAGGTCTATGTCGTCGATGCTCATCTTCGCCTTCTTGAGGAGGGACCGCGTTGTGGGGATGGGAGCCTCCATCACCCTCGCAGGTTCGAGCCCTCCCGTCCCGTAGGCAACAATCCTCGCCAGTGGTTTCACCCCGATCTTGTCCGCCGCCTCCTGGGACGCG
>DATFYS010000124.1:0-3271 GCA_035314885.1 Nitrososphaerales archaeon
ATCCCCACCCACGGCGTTATCCAGTAAGAGAGGGCCAGGAGGAAGTTTTCGTAGAACGGCTCAAAGGCGGAGCCAACTACTACAGCGATCAGGAATCCGACGACTCCCCCTGCCGCCACCGTCTTCCACCTTGACGCCTTCACGTCCAGAACCAGCGCGGACAGGGAGTTGGTATAGAGGTTCAGGGCGTCGGCGGCGAACGCTCCTAGTATCAGTGTGAGCATGGCGATCGGTCCAAACTGTCCTGCGTAGAAGTACAATCCCGAGAAGACGCTCCCTTTGAGAGTCTGGGTGGCAGTGAGACTCCCCACGACCGCTCCCACTCCTTCGATTGCGAAGGATGCGGCTGCTCCGCCTGCAAGAGCGAATAGGACCA
Source organism: Nitrososphaerales archaeon (assembly GCA_035314885.1). Taxonomy (GTDB): domain Archaea; phylum Thermoproteota; class Nitrososphaeria; order Nitrososphaerales; family Gagatemarchaeaceae; genus UBA183. Next base: position 377 of record DATFYS010000124.1, read on the forward strand.
CTCTGGTCTTGGAGGTGGAAGCGGGAAGGTACCTGGAGTAATCAGAAGCGTAGGGAGACCATGACATCAGATACGAGAAAGAGGCAACAAGAAGCAACCCGACTGATCCGAGTGTCAGACCTACGGCGTTGGAGGGGACGTAGGAGACCGCCTTCCCGAGGTCGGGCACGGTGAGGGCGAAGATAAACAGGAAAAGGAGCCCCAGAATGATGGACATCCCTTTCTCGAACAGATGGATGAAGTCGTGGCCATAAACAGCGATGAGGGTCTGGATGAGGACATATCCTGCCGCCGCCGCAACGAAGTTGGCCCCTGGGAACACAACCTGAAGGGCGATGACTGCGAGAATGGTGTTGATCGTGAACCAGCCGACGGTGCTTATCCAGTTCAGGCCGGCAGGAAGGTAGTTGCCAAGCTTTCCGAACGAGCCCCTGGAGGAAAGCATCTGCGGGTAACCAAGGCTCGGTCCCATCGAGGCGGCGAGCCCGAGAAGGATGCCACCTGCGACATTCCCGACGAGGAGGATAGGCAGTGCCTGGGAAAGGGTAAACCCCCAGATTGCGGTGCTCAGGACGCCAATCACATAGTCGGCGATTGTCAGGTTGGCGGCGAACCAGAGGGTGAAGGTCCTGCCAGGAGAGCCGTGGCGCAACTGGTCTGGCACGTGCTCGATGCCGACTTTCTCCACCTCAATGGAGCTGTCCGTCAACTTCAGTTGCCGCGGTTCTGGAGGCGGTTCTAAGCCTTTCCGGGGTCGATGGAGTCCGCCAGCGAGTTGACCCTCTCCCTCAGCTCTCCTCTTCCTCCCAGGGTCGTGTAGACGGCGAGAAGCTTCAACTGCTTGGCGACGTCGGCGTCGGTCTCCTTCGAAAGCCTCGCAAGTTCCTCTTTGCCCTTGCTGGAGATAATGTACCTTCGGGTGTTCCCTTCGCGCTTGGGCAGTTCGTTGATCAGTCCCTTCTTCCTAAGCTCCGAGAGAATCAGGTACACCGAACCGGGTCCGGGGTTCCACCTGCCATCGCTTGCCCTGGCTATTCCCTTGGCAAGGTCGGTCCCAGAAAGCGAGGATTCAGACAGGAGTCGGAGGGCGGCGAGCCTGAGCATCCCTTTTGGGACGTCTATCAATGTCGGCTGGCTCCGGCTCTTTCCTCTTCCATGATTTTGAGCTGCGTTTCGTCGAAAGATTTCAGCTCGAGTCCGGTTCCGAGGGCGAGCGCGACGAAGACCATATCATGGGGATGAGTCCGATGCTGGACAGCTAAACCAAAGGCGCGCCCAGCAAGCTCGCGATCTGGGTGCACTGGAATCACAATGTTGGTGCCTACGAAATCGAAAAGGACATCGACGAGCCGCTCACCGTTAGTCACCCTCTTCAGCAGAGCCTGATGCTTCCAGATGGTGCTGAGGGTCTCGTAGATGGCGAGGTCAGGAGTCAGGATCCTCTGATTCCTCAGCAGTGCTTCATCTTCCAGGATCCCAGCTGCCAAGTAGCTGCTGTCAGCGACTATCACGGAGCCTGTCCTCTCTTATCATCCTGACGATTTCCTCGCGGGTGGTCTTCACACCGTTCTCCTGTTGGAGCGCTCGAAGCCTGGCGAAGATGGCTTCTGAATCTTCGTCATCCAGGTATCTTCGAACAGCGTCCCTCATGGTCGCCGATACGTTCCCATGCTTAGCAAGCCTGCGCTTCTGTTCGACCGTTATTCTGACACTGATGATAGGCATGTAATACAAGAAGTCATACGTCGTGTAGTAATAAGCTTTTACGTAGGGGACCCTAGCTGCCGAGGAGAGACCTTTCTGAAACAATCCATCATAGTTCACGGCGGAGCTGGAAGCGGCCGATACAAGAAGGACGACCCGAGGTTTGGAGAGCTATTGCGCGCTCTCGACTCAGGCCTCTCGGCCATGAAGAGAGGCTCCTCTCTCGATGGTGTGGAAGCAGCCGTCGAATACATGGAAAGCTGCGGGGCGTTCAATGCAGGGAAGGGGGCGTGCCTTACGACCGCCGGAACAGTCGAGCTTGACGCCGCCATCATGTCCGGGGTGGGTCGTCTCGGTGCAGGCGTCGGCCGCGTGACCTGCACGTACCAGGCCGTGTCGCTTGCCAGATGGGTCGCTGAGGAAACGAAACACGTCTTGGTGGTGGGTGAAGAGTGTCAAACCTACGCCAAGAAGGCAGGGGTGAAGCTCTGGAAGGCGACCCCATCTGAATCGTCTCTCGAGAAATATCAGGCCCTCTCCAAGGACGTCGAAGGGCGCAGCCAGATCAGGCTTTGGCGCCGCTTCCAGGAAGGCAACACGGTCGGCGCAGCAGCCCTGGACTCCAGCGGAGTCCCGGCGTCGGCAGTAAGCACAGGGGGGAAGTGGCTGAAGCTGCCGGGGAGGGTGGGAGACTCGGCCATCCTTGGTGCTGGACTTTACGCGGACTCGAGGTCCGGGGCTGCAAGTGCGACCGGGGAGGGCGAGGAGATAATCAAGAACGTCCTCTGCTACAAGGCCTGCGAGTATCTAATCAAAGAGGATGCGCAAAAAGCGGCCGATGAGGCCATCGCCTTCATCACAAAGGAAAGCGGAAGCGGGACCGCAGGTATCGTGACTGTGGATCTCAAAGGGAACGTTGGGGCGTCGTTCAACACGGAAGCGATGGGGCGGGCGTGGTACGACGGTCAGAAGGGTCGCCCTGTGGTGCGCTGCTAGGAGAAACCTTCGGGTTCGCACTCTTCACGATTAAATAGCAACCCAGGGAGTTGAATCTCGTGGAAACTACCCGGCTGGTGGGATTGGTTTCAACCGGCGTCGGATTCGCCTTGCTCATCGTGACCTTCGCCCTCGGGTATCTCGTGTTCCAGCACTATCAGGGAGCTGCTCCCAGCGGGGACCTGACGACGACGA
>DATFYS010000125.1:0-2284 GCA_035314885.1 Nitrososphaerales archaeon
TGTGGCGCCCAACAAGTCGGCGGCGAAAATAGCCTCTGACCGCAACAAGCCCGACGGGTTGACCGTGGTCCCTTTCGGCGATGTTTCCGGATTCCTAGCACCTCTTCCTGTCGGCGTGGTCCCCGGCATAGGGAGGAAAACAGGGGAGTTCCTCCAGGAGAAAGGAATCACGACCATCGCCCAACTCCAACAGGTTGAAGGGAACCAGCTGCTCAGCTGGTTCGGCAAGAACGGGGTCTGGCTCTGGGGGGTCATCCATGGCGAGGAGGGGGTCGAGGTCCGACAGCAAGAAATGCCGAAGTCTCTGAGTGTAGAAAGGACCTTCATGAGGGACGTGACCAACTTCGCCGAAGTGAGGGGGGAGGCGCGGACCGCAGCGTCAGAGCTCATCCGCAGGGTGAAGTCGGCCGGTTACACGTTCAAGGTCGGTGGAATCAAGATCAGGTTCAACCCGGGGTTCGAGACCCACACCAGGGAAAAGACGCTTCTGAGCAGCACCGACAGCGAGTCCACCCTGAAGGAAACGGTGGAAACTCTCCTCGACGAATTCGAGTTCGGCGGGAGGGCCGTGAGGCTGATCGGGGTCAGGGTCGCGGGGATTCAGAGGGCTTCAGAGAGTCCTTCCAGCTTGGACGACTGGACATCGTCCTAGCCTCCTGGTCCTCTTCCGGGAGCTTCTCCTTCCTGAACGCCAGCCAGAACCAGACAATCGCGACCGCATAGAGGACAGCGGCGAAGTAGAACGGATAGTAGTACTGCCCCGCACCAATCAGAATCAATCCGGGAAGGGCTGTCAGAGCATTGGGGAGCCTGTTTGCCACTGCCACCAATCCCGAGGCTGCCCCCCTTTCATCAGGAGACACGAGCCCCATCAGGAGGGACTGGCCAAGGGGGTTCCCCAGGTTCATCAGAAAGACGCGGACAACGTAAATCGTCCCTGCGATGGCGAAGACAGGTGAGGCGGGGACGCCCAGCATGATGATGGTCGCCGGAGCCTGGGTGACCACGATCGCCTTCGCAGTCCCTAGTTTCTTGGCGAGCCTGGGCGCGAGGAGGATCACCCCGGCGGTGACAACATAGGAGAAGACGAGGACGTTTCCGCTGGTGGAGTCGGGCACCCCGTACCTTCCCTTGAACCACTGTGTCATCAGGGTGACAAAGAACCCGGAACCAAGGCCGATGCACGCGGCGTATACGGCGTATTTCTTCAGGACCCGACCCGACTTCCTTGGTAGAATGCTCTTCCTCGGACCCGCCAAATGCGGGGTGTCAGCCACTACAAGGGCGATTGGAGTCACAGCAATGCTTGCCAGCCCCAACAATTCGAATAGCTGCGCGTTCGCCACGACAGCGACGAAGTTGGTCAGAGCGGCTCCGAACGCCATCCCAATCCAGTTGACGAAGAATGCAAGCGAGAAGGCCGGGGTCCTCTTGGTTTCCCCTGCTCGGTCAGCTATCAGGGCGCTAAGGGATACGGCGAACGCCGCCTCTCCCACTCCTTCCGCCGCCCCGAAGAGGACAAGCAGCCCGACGTTCGTGGTCAGGGCGAAACCCAGCAGGCTTGCCCCCTGGAAGATGTTGCCCAGAATCAGCATCTTTCTTCTTCCGAATCTGTCCGCTATGATTCCCAGAGGAATGCTGAAGCAGACGACGGCAAAGCCAAACGTGCTGATCGTGAGGCCCCCCCAAAAGGTGGCTACGCCCTGGACAGTCGTCAGATAGTAGGAAATGTCAGTGGTGAGCCAGCCGATGGCAACCGAGGGGACAATACTCAGGATGACAAGGAACTGTGCCTGCCTGGGTATTCCTCTGTATTCGTCTAACATCAGGCGGCCTATGTCTATGAGATGTCGTAATTAACCCCCACAGGCAGCCCCCGAATGGCGTTTGCAGTTTGAGGCCTGTCCTGGGAATTCTGGGAGAAGTGATCATCCTGGCAGGGATCGCATGGACAGGATACTTCATCCCCCGGGGTTCCTCCTACTTCCTCTACGTCGTGGTCGCCGAGCTGCTTGCGACATACCTGATCCATTGCCCAGCGCACTACGTTGTCGGTCGGACCCTGGGCATAAGGTTCGTCTCAATGAGACTAGGGCGGACGACGTTAGCAAAGGCACTCCCGCCCCAGCTGTCTCGGTTCGCCCGTCTGCTTCCCATCCTCACATTGAGCACCGACAGGTCAACCCTCTCCAGAACGGGCAAGGGCGGGGCGTCGGCGATGTACGCGTCAGGAACCGTCGCATCCGTCCTGTCCGCTTTCATCGTGGCTGCCTGGATTACTCCC
>DATFYS010000126.1:0-4505 GCA_035314885.1 Nitrososphaerales archaeon
GAACGTTGTAAGAGAGGTCGGCGAGGAGACTGGTCTGCGGATAGTCAACCCTGTCAATCACGGTACGATCAGGTTCTACATGAACGGTGGGGGCAGACTGGACTTCCTAGTCTACGTGTTCTCAGCCAGGCGGTTCACAGGAAAAGCAAGGTCCAGCGAGGAAGGAAGGGTCAGGTGGTTCGACGTCGGGAAGATACCCTACGCTAGAATGTGGGATGATGACAGATACTGGTTGCCGCTAGTGCTTAACGGTGTCAAGTTCGACGCCAGGTTCAGCTACGACAGGCAGAACAAGCGGGTCGTCGACTACGAGATCAAATCAATCCTTTAACAGGTCTTCGCACCAGCCACTTCGCTGATGAGATACGCCACGTTGGGGAGGACCGGTCTCAAGGTCTCAAGGCTCTGCATCGGGTGCATGAGCTTCGGTGGGCCCGAGGCCACAGGATTCGAGTGGTCCGTCGGATACGAAGACTCGAAGAGAATCATCGACAGGGCGATCGACCTCGGAATCAACTTCTTCGACACGGCCGACGTGTACTCCAATGGGAAGTCGGAACAGATTGTCGGGAAGGTCCTGGAGGGACGGAGGGAGCAGGTCGTCCTGGCAACTAAGGTAGGAATGCCGACAGGGGAGGGACCAGACGACCGTGGCCTAGGAAGGAGGCACATCAAACGGAACTTGAAGAGGTCCTTGGCCAATCTGAGAACCGACAGGATAGACCTGTACCAGATTCACCGCTGGGACTACGGAACGCCGATTGATCAGGTGTTGAAGACCCTGACCGAAGCGGTGAGGAAGGAGAAGGTCGTCGACCATCTGGGGGCATCGAGCATGTGGGCCTGGCAGTTCGCGAAGTCCCTCTACACCAGCGACAAGCTAGGGTTGGAGCGCTTCAAGACCATGCAGAACCACTACAACCTGGCCTACAGGGAGGAGGAGCGGGAGATGGTTCCCCTCTGCAGGGAGGAGGGAGTGCCGCTGATTCCTTGGAGCCCGCTGGGAAGGGGTTTCCTGACCGGCAAGTACAAGCGGAGAGCGAAACCGGTGAGTATCAGGTACACGACGGATCGTTATCTGGGAAACAGGTACTTCAAACCTGAGGACTTCGACGTCGTAGAACGCTTGGAAGAGGTGGCCAAGGAAAAAAGCGTCAAACCCGCCCAGGTGGCGCTCGCGTGGTTGATCGCCAAGAAGGGCGTTGCCTCTCCTATCATAGGCCCCACCAAGGTTGAACAACTCGAGGAGCTCGCCACAGCAACGGACATACACCTTAAATCCCGAGACATGAAGCGCCTAGAGGAGCCCTACCAGCCGCACCCTGTTCTCGGCCATCAATGAGCCTCCCGCACGCCGGTTGGAGCTGTTCTCACGAACGCCTGAGATAGAGCTGCACCTCTGCGAACTCCACCAACGCCGCCAGAGTGGTCAGGCCTAACGACATGAAGCGGCTCTGCGTCAGAAGGTACGTGATGCCGTAGGCTGCGAACGGGGCCATGACCAGCGCTCCAGCCACGACGAAGGCGACGAAGAGCCTGACGAGGTCCCCTCCTGACATCAGACTCAGCCCACGCGTCTGGATTCCACGCGAAGTCTGGCGCCCCTCTCTCCGCTTGTAGCTCCCGATGAAGAATGCAAGTTCTGCACTTGTCGCAGCCGAGATGGCGAGCGTCTCCACCACAGGAACTACGACCAGGAAGAGGAGGGATGGTTTGTTGAAAGCAAGGAGAGCCCCAATGGCCACAGGAACCGGGAGATATGCCAACGTCGCTATGCCGGACTTAGCCATGATCATCTCCCGGGCATTTAGGGGGAGCGAGAAAGTGTAGTCAAGCCCTGTGCCTTCGGTGTTCAGAAGAACCACCCCCATGATCAGAGTGAAGAAAGAGACGATGGACAATGTGCTGAGAACCACGATTGTCCGAAGCGACGCTGCTTGGGAGAGACTGAAGGCAATGATGAATGTCTCAAACACCGGCAGGGCGAAGACGAAGGCCGTCGAAGGGTTCTTGGAGGCGACCCTAACATCTTTAATCACATACGCTGCGATCGGCCTCCTCAACCGGAGGAGGAAGTCAGTGGCCCTCTGCCTGATTACTGGCGCCACCTCCCCTCGCGAAACGCTGAAGGTGATGCTCAGCGCTTTCCTTCCCGCCAGGTAACCCAGCAGAACGTAGCCTGCCAGAGCCACGAAGGAAATCGACGAAGCCACCCTCATAGCCCCCGAGATCGAGCCCAAGGAAGGATAGACAATATCGGCTACCGCGATTCCGGCCGCGAACGGGTGGACCAGTGAGAAGACGATGGGGACGGCCGTCGAAGAAAGCTGTCCCGTGACGGCACTCTCGAAGGCGGGGAGGGCGTCGCCAATCAGACTGAAAACGAACCCGATGCTTACGGCCGCGAGCCCCCACGAGAGCAGGAAGGCGAACCTCAAGGCGGAGGCCCCTTTTCCCTTCCCTCCTCGGGTGATGTTTCTCTGGAACATCCCGGCTAACCAGAGCGATATCGTGATGCCAAAGACCGAGTTTGCTCCCGAAGCCAATGCCATGGCGCCGGCCGCCAAGGGGGAGCCTGTCACATACGCGACTATGGCCACTTGAGATACAACCGTACCTACCACCATGTAGTCGAATGATCTCACGACTGATAGGAGCGCAACCAGAGAGAGGTCGCCTTGACCTAGAGGAAGGGTCGTCAAGAGAAGGTTCGGACCAGCGCCTGAAAACGCAGGCAAGACTTGCAGGGAGTAGATGATTTCGTACCCGAGGCCAATGGCGAGGCTAAATGTGACTGCTGTGACCAATGCCCCCGGGCTCGGCGAGACGAAGTATGCCGCAAACGCGACGAAAGTGCCAAAGATGATGAACGCGGTGATCAGTATCTTGCTGACGAGCGCCCCCCTGACGATCGACTTCACTACGCGGGATTTTCCCATGCCGACCCCACCTCCCGAAGACCCCCTCGTCATCACGGTCGATCTGTAGACGAGCTCGACGTAGGGGGTCCTGCTCAGCCGCCAAGCTTCCCCGAGCTTCAACGAACTCACTAGGCCGACGGGCCTGAGAACGCTTCCCGCAACGCCTTTGCGGTCTCGGCGACCTCTTCCTCTTCATGAGTGAGGTGCAGGAAGACTTCCTCAAGAGTGGCCTGACTCCCTCCCGATGCTGACGCCTGGGCCCTCAGCTGATCCATAGAACCCTGGGCGACGATGGCCCCGTTGTAGATTATGCCGATGCGGGTGCAGAGGTTCTGGGCTACCTCCATGATGTGGGTGGAGAACAGGACCCCGCAGCCTGGGCGTCCGGTCTGGAGGGACAGGAGGTCCTTGAAGATTCGGCTGCTCTTGGCATCCAGGCCGTTCATGGGTTCGTCGAGAACCAGCAGGGGAGGCTCGTGTATCAGGGACGCGATGATAGTGACCTTCTGTTTCGTTCCCATGGAGAGAGTCGCAATGGGGGAATCGTAGTACTCCTCGAGGCCGAAGGCGGCCGAGAGTCTTGTCACTCTGTCGTTGGCGACGCGCTTATCGAGCTTCCTGACGGACACGACGAACTCGAAGAAATCTCTCGGGCTCAGGGATTCATACAGCATCGTGGTCTCCGGAACATATCCGATCTTCGACTTGACTTCGACCGGGCTTTCTCTGGGGTCAAGGCCCAAGACCCGAACTTCCCCCGAACTCTGCTCTGAGAGGCCCGTGATTATCTTGATCATTGTGCTCTTCCCCGCGCCGTTGGGCCCCAACAATCCGTAGATTTCGCCGGGCATCACCTGAAGGCTGAGACCTGCTAGCGCCTGGACCGACCCGTAGCTCTTGTACACATTCGCAGCCTCCACGAGCGGGGTTTGCATCTAGCTCACCCGGTGCCTAACGTGAGGCTTAATCAATCATCCGAGGCTTTGATTGGTCGACACGAACTCGGGTGCCGCAGCAGCTCAGCCCTGGAGCTGAATCGTCGCCACGGTCGAGAACGACTGCATGCTGCTGACCATCACCTCTCCTTGGGACACTGTGTAGAGGTAGTCTCCGATTATGACGCTACGGTCAATCTGGAGGTTGTAGTATGGCGAGTCTCCGAAGTTCTGGCCGGCCGGATATTGCGACACCTCACCCAGTTTCGTGAAACCCGTGGAACTCACCTTGATGACGTAGACGCCCTGCCAGACAGGGTCGCCATAGGGAGGCGGGCAGCCGGAGCAGGTCGTCTGGTTGCCGCTCACGACGTAAAGTGTTAATGGAATTACTGTGACGTTCCTGCTTGGGTCGAAGGTGAATGCAAGGTGGTCCGTCAGGACTGGGGAGTCTGTCCCCCTGTCTCCGATAAGCAATTTCGAGACCTGAGTCGAAGTGCCGTTGGCAAACACCCTGAAGAGCGACAGCTTCAGGCTCGTATAGAACGCGACGTTCTGCATCGATGACTGGACGGCGTCCTTACCGACTCCTATCAGATATCCTCCGGGTAGCGGGTGCAGGTAGTCCGAGTATCCAGATACTTTCAGT
>DATFYS010000127.1:0-7132 GCA_035314885.1 Nitrososphaerales archaeon
CTTGAATCAGGTTAATCCGACCAAACGGAGTTCATTCAGGAGCTAATCTTCAGTGGGCCCGCCCGGAACCAACCAGTTTAATGTTCAAGCTCGGACTCGAACCTGGCCAGGACAACTTGGTGGGATTAGGGCCTGCTTGTGTAGGTCCAAGTCCACGGCTGTCCGAATCCAAGGTCGTAGGGGAAGAGGTCTGGTCTGAAACCGGCTGGCAGCGTTTTCACCGATGCCTGAGAAGCCATCCGGCAGCGGCCACAATCCAGACTGGTAGATTTACGAACAGGAACGTGTAGCCGACCCATTGGATGAGGGGTGGCTCGAGTGATTCAACGAACCCGATGAAGCCGAGGATGATCAAGAGGGTGCACACAGTCACGTTCACGGCGACGTATACTGCCACTCTCCATCCACCAAATCTGCTCCAAAAATAGGCGGCTAGGAACAACGGAAAGAAGAACCACATGACATAAGAGAGGTCGAACAAGACAGTCTCGACAAACACGAGGGAGCATAGGAACAATCCGGGGCATCCGGCGTAGAAGGTGTACTGGACGGGCAATATGCTACGAAGCACGGCCAGGGTGCCTAGCAGGAGAGCAGAAGCCAACGCCGAAACTAGCGAAACCCGCTTTAGATTCAATCCCAGACCTGACCTACCATAGCGTCGAGTTGTCTGGTGGTTCGTAAGCTCCCTCAACAGATAAGGATTCACCAGGAATCCTAAGGAGGCCCGGTGGGACTCGCTCCCAAACCAGTTGCGTAAGTGGTTAGAATCCAGCTTGCGTGACAGTGACTCAGGCAGGATATCATATTCCATAGCAATGGGCAAGGTTATATCGGTGGCGACATACATGGCTCTCGTGTCCAAGCCTGAATTCAGGAAGGTGCAGGTTACCGGGGGCAACAGCTTCGTCGTCTCCCTCCCGAAGTCATGGGTGAAGGACGTGGGCCTGAAGGCGAAGGACGCCGTTGCCGTTATTGCTCAGTCAGACTCCTCGCTGTTGATTGTACCTAGGAGGGACATCCGGGTCACGGCCAAGTCCGAGGCAGTCATCGACGTTGCCCAGGGTCTTGACAAGGATGTGCTTCTCCGGCACTTCATCTCGTACTATCTGGCTGGCTACGATACGATCCGCATAAACCTCGGAAGGTCGGACATCTCCCTTAGGACGTTCATCAGAGAGGGAATCAGGAGAAAACTCGTCGGAGTCGAGATAATCGAGGAGGGCTCCACCGGGATCCTTACGCAGTGCCTCTCTGGCTACGTGGACCTGCCACTGAAGAAGGCGCTCGAGCGGATGTCCATAATCGCGGCCGGCATGCTCAGCGACGCGGCCACCGTTCTTCAGACTGGGGGCAAAGGCCTCGGGGAGGAGGTCATCCAGCGGGACGATGAGGTGGATAGATTCTACCACTTCCTGCTTCGCCAGCTCAACATAGCCGTCAGAGACAGGTCCGTGATTCAAGAAATAGGATTGACGTCGGCTAGGGACTGCCTGGGCTACAGGCTCGTCGCGAAGAGCACGGAAAGGGTTGCGGACCACGCGGCTTCCATAGCGTCTCAGGCAGAAAACCTCAGTTCCCTTTCCGAAGCGGCGGTCAAGAAGGTGCAGGACATGACGACCCTCTCGCGCAAGATCTTCGAGAGTTCGATAGCCGCCCTGCTTCGCTTGGATGCGAAGATGGCCGAGGAGGCAATCGGGAAGACCAGGGAAGTCGTTCAGCTGGAGGAGAGGCTCAGCGGCGAGATTCTCGCCCCCAAGATGAGCGGGGCACAGGTGGCCTCCGTCAAGCTCATGCTCGAGAGCATAAGGAGGATTGCAGAATACGGGGCGGACATAGCAGAGATAGCGATAGACCTGACCGTAAGCGAGCCTCAAAGAGCCTGAAGTTGCTCTTTTAGTCGCCGAACAGCTCCGGGAGTTCGCACATCTTCTCGAGGGAGCCGAATAGAGCCGCCTCTCCGTCCTCCGTCAGCTTGAGGGTTTCCTTGACCGCGTCCCCTTCAAGTCTTGAAACCACGTCCACGAGATACCTTCCCTGGAGGTCCTCGACCAGGCGCAGGCACTCCGCTTCTGCAATGCCCAGGCGGTTCCCTATCGACCTGGCGTCTGAGTCCGAGCCGGCCAGCGCGAACAAAACCTCGAAGCTGCGGCCCGTGACCGTGCCCCTTGTAGACGCCTTCGGGGCACTTCTTGTTTCCAGTTCCTGCATCATTGAGGAGAGTCTAGGCGACTCTGACTAAATGGGTTGCCGAATTAGGTTCTACTGGGCATCAGAGAGTATAGAGGGGGGACGTGCTCCGGGGTGTGTGACGCTCCGCTGCGCGCTTACTTGATCTTCAGGACGTCCGCGTAGGCGTTCAAGTCGAGGAACCCGTGGCCGCTGATGTTCACCAGGATTGACTTCTTCTCCCCCTTCGACTCGGCACGCTTGGCCTCGTCGATAGCCGCCCTGACCCCGTGTGCGGACTCGCCCGCGATGAGCCAGCCCTCCGTCTCAAGGAAGAGCTTCGCGGCTTCGAAGACCACCTTCTCGTCGATGGGGTAGGCCACTGCCCTGATTATCCCTTCGGCCCTCAGAGCGCTGATAAGGGGAGCGGCCGCGTGATACCTGATCCCGTCGGACCAGATAGGCTCCCCGGATTCCTTGTGGCCCAGAGTGTACATCTTCAGCATCGGGGTGTGCTCCGCGACGTCGGCGAAGTCGTACTTGTATGTGCCCTTCACGAGGTTGGGCGCGGACTCCGACTGGGCCGCGAGGAAGTCGACTTTCTTCTTGTGCCTGAGTAGCTCTCCGGCGAAGGGGAGGGCTATGCCCCCGAAGTTGGACCCCCCTCCGAGGCAACCGACGACGAGGTCGGGCCAGTCGTCGACCGACTCGAACTGCTTTATCGTTTCGAGCCCGATGATGGACTGGTGAAGGAGCACGTGGTTCAACACGGACCCCAGGCAGTAGACCCTGTCTGAGGAACCGTCGGTGTACTCGAGCCCCTCGGAGACCGCAATCCCAAGAGAGCCGCGGTGCTTGGAGTCCTCCTTGAGCAGCTTCCTTCCGAATGCGGTCTTTACACTGGGTGATGGATAGACCTCGGCGCCGTAAAGCTTCATGAGAATCCTCCTCTCCGTCTTCCACTCGTAGACATCCCTGACCCAGAAGACGACGCTCTTCAGGCCCATGAGTTTTGCTGCGAAGGACAGCGCGGTCCCCCACTGACCGGCTCCGGTCTCGGTGACAAGGACCTTCTTTCCCTGCTTCGCAGCGTAGTACGCCTGTGCCAGGGCGGTGTTCACCTTGTGCGACCCCGTCGGGCTGAGGTCCTCCCTCTTGTAGTACAGCTTGACCTTCTTCAGGCCCAGCTTCTGCTCAAGTCGTCTCGCTCTGTAGAGCGGCCTGGGCCTCCCCGCATGGGTGTAAAGCTCCCTGATGGGCTCCGGGATGTCCACCCACCTAGACGTCGAGCTCTCCTGTCTCAGACATTCGCCGATCATCCTCCTTCCCAGGGCTTCCATCCTCGACTCGCCATAGCCTGGCTCCTTCGGCGGGGGGAGCTTATGCGGAAGGTCCGGGACGATGTTGTACCAGGCCTTCGGCAAGTCTTCCACTGGGAGAGAAATCTGATCGGACTCCATGGCGTGGCCTTGCCAGGGGGTTCAGATAAAATGATGCACCCTAATCCGCCGCGTGGGTGGGAACTACGAGGCTCGCCGGGAGCCCATCGTTCCGCTTGGATCGACCCCTTCCTTGAGGAGCTTGAGCAGACCCCTCGGGAACTCCTTGCGGACCAGCCCGGCCTTTAGAACGCCCGTCCCGTGATGGTGCGAGAGAGTCGCCTCGTGCCTTTCGGCGACCTGAGAGAGGGCGTTCCAGACGTCCCAGTAGAGAGCGACGTCCGGCTTGAGGATCATGGAGAAGTCTGTACACGCGCCCTGGTCGTACAAGTGAGAGATGGTCGCCCCAACGGCCGAGACCCCGCTGATCGACGCGAGGGACGTCACCACGTCCACATAGACCTCGAGGACTACGCTCCAGCGGCAAGCAATCTCCACGCTGTCCAACATATACCCCATCTTCCCGACGGCGTCTGCCTCCTCTCGAACGGCGTACCGTTTGTCGAGCCATGCTTCGGCGATGGATTGGTCTCCCGTGAGCCCTCCTGAACCTATGGTGTCCGTCACCTCCTTGGCAACGACGTCCATCACCGGGGCGCTCGAGAAGGTGTACACCAAGATCATGACAGGCTTCCGAATCCCGAACTGGATGCTCGCCTCCACCTCGTTGTAGATTCTGCAGGCCGTCGGTTTGAGGTCAAGTTCCATCAGCGCCTTCCCTGACCCGACCGCTGTCGAGAAGTCGTCGAAGACATACGCAGCCTTCCAGGTGTGGCGCGGAGAACGATGCAGCCTCAGCTCGGCTGCCGTCACGACTCCGAAGGCGCCTTCGGCGCCGATGAAGAGCCTCGACAGGTCGGGGGTGACCGAGGATCGTGGGGTGCTGCGATGCCGGGTCCAGATTACGTCGCCGTTGGGGAGGACAGCCTGGATCCTGATTACCGAATCCTCGATGCCCCCGTACTTGCCGCTGTAGTGCCCGGTCCCCATCGTCGAGATGTACCCTCCGATCGTCGCCAGTTCGAATGACTGCGGGAACTGCCCCAACGTGAAGCCCATCTTCGTGAGCTTCGGCTCGAGCTCGCCCAGCTTGACTCCTGCCTGCGCGGTCACCGTCCTGTTGTTCTCGTCGATGTCCAGCACCTGGTTCAAGCCGGTCACGTCGATGAGGATCTCTCCGTGCGGCACGGACGCGCCCGTGACTGAGCTGCCTCCGCCCCTCGCGAGAATGCGAAGCTTGTTCGACGCCGCGTACTTGACAACTCTTGCAACTTCATCGACGTTCTGGGGCCTGACCGCCGCAATCGCCTCTGCGCCTCCCTCCTGGGAAATCGAAAGGAGGGGCCACCAGTCCCTGAGGTATGCCTTCGTGTCAGCGACGACCCTCCCGGGGACTAGACTCTCAAGCTCGTCGGCCACCTTGTTCGGTTCGTCCACTATTCCTGATCCCTGCGACGGCTAACCTTGTCCGGTTCTCTAATTACCTCTATCCCCTCTCTCAGAGGGCCGCACGGGGCCCGGGGACGGCAGCAGAGGAAGAGGCCGCACTCCGTTTTAATACGGAAGCGCTGCCGCCACGGCCAAAGGCATGCAGTACTTCGTAGTGCTCACGAAGGAATGCAACCTGTTCTGCACCTACTGTGGTGGGGGGAGCGACACGCCACCCAGAGAGATCCAGTATTCGATCGAAGACCTCAAAGCATTCCTGTCACGCGACCGCACCCCCGTGGTCGAATTCTATGGTGGGGAGCCCCTTCTCCGGCTCAGAGCCATGAAAGAAATAATGGACGCGGTTCCCGGCCGATTCGCGATCCAGACCAACGGGTTGTTCCTTGGGAGGCTGGAGCCCAGTGTGGCACAGAGGCTGCATACGGTGCTCGTGTCCATAGACGGGCCCAGGGAGGTGACCGATCGGGAAAGGGGGGAGGGGGTGTATGACAGGGTAACCAACAATGTAGCCCTGGTAAGGCAGAGAGGGTTCACGGGAGACATGGTAGCCAGGATGACGGTTGTCCAGGGGTCGAGGATACGCGACAACGTCATGCACTTGCTGAACACCGGGCTCTTCGACCACGTCCACTGGCAGCTCAGCTTCAGCATGTTCTGGGAGGCGGGGACGGAGAACGAGCCGGGTCTCCGAGAGTGGGTGGAGGAGTACAACTCGGGGGTCTCCTCGCTCGTCAGATGGTGGGTGGAAGAGATGCGAAACACAGGGCGCGTTCCGGGAATAGTCCCATTCATCGGCGTGACGAACTCGCTGCTCTCTGGGACCGAGTCGAGGCTGCGGTGCGGCTCGGGGATAGATTTCTTCACCATAATGCCTGACGGCGGAATCTCCGCATGCCCGGTGGCGGTGGACTTCGGATTCTCAGTGGTCGGCTCCTTGCGCGACAGCAACCCTGATTCGATCCGCGATTCAGTGGCTGTCGGTGAGCCGTGTACCTCATGCGACATCCTGGGAGTCTGCGGTGGTAGGTGCCTTTTCGTCAACAGGTCGCAGGACCTGCTGCGCGCGGACGGCTATTCCAGCATCTGCCGGACCGTGAGGCATCTGGTGGCGGAGCTCAGGTTAGCCTTGCCGCGGGTTGAATCGCTCATCGAAGAAGGGACAATCCGCAGGGCGGATTTCGACTACCCTGAGTTCAACAACGGCTGCGAAATCATTCCGTAAGAGCGCGGATTTCGTGATCGACGCCTGATGGGGTGGTCGGTTGCACTGGTCGACGAACCGGTTGGGATAATCCCTTGTCGTAGTCAGTTAAGTCACGTTCGTCAGCAGCACTGCGCTCCTTCCGACTGCAGACACCTTCCTCATGTTGAACCGACTCTGGAGCTTTTCCGGCAGGTTCCTGTCGGCGAAGCGGTGTGCCTCGACCACGCAGGGCTTGAGCCGCCCCGGTTCAAGCTCAAGGAGCACGCTTTCGTCCCCCTCGACGTCGATTTTCATGAAGTCGAAATCCATCTTCAGATGCTCGAGTTTGAAACTGACGTTCATGGGGACAACGTTCAACCGGTTTGTTTCAACGTTCCTGCAGAGGAGGCCGAATGGCTCCGGGTCCTTCTCGATCGCGATCACCTTTGTCGCACCATGGCGCAAGAAGAAGAGAGAGGTTTCGCCGCAGCCGTCCCCCACCGAAAGCACCACCTTTCCTTCCACTGAAGTGGGCAGGTACGCCTCCTCCCACATGTCGAGCTCGTTTACAACGTTTGAGAGGTGATACATGGTGAAGGCCATGTCCGCCTCGAGGATTCGAGCGGAGTAATGGTTTCCCGCCCTCCTTACATTGCAGTCGCTGACCTTCCTGAGGAGCTGTCGTGGACGCGACATTCCGGTCCAGTCGTGCGTGGCCTTGTACAACAGAAGGTCAAAGGCGGCGCCGTTCATCCCATCCGTCCCCCGCTGGACCCCTGCCTCCTCTTCATGCCTCTGGTGAGAAGCCAGACGAATGATGCCCCTGAGATTACCTCTACCAACTGATAGGAGACAAGCCTCCACAGTACGACAGTGGCCCAAGAGGGGAATC
>DATFYS010000128.1:0-5081 GCA_035314885.1 Nitrososphaerales archaeon
GAACCTCGTTTCCAGGGGTGCGACGTACATTCAGACAGACCCTGCTCTGCTCACCATACCCGGGATATTCATCGTGCTCATCTCAATGAGCTTCAACCTGGTGGGGGACGGCCTGAGGGACGTCCTTGACCCCCGTCTTAGAAGGTAAGAGCTTGGCCCAGACAATGGAAACCATAGGTAGCCAGAATACAGACACCGGTCCCCTCCTGCAGGTCGACCACCTCAAGGTAGACTTCGAGACCTACGCCGGGACAGTGAAAGCTCTCGACGAGGTCATCTTTCAGGTCAGCAAGGGTGAGGCGCTTGGGCTCGTCGGCGAGTCGGGATGCGGCAAGTCAGTCACGGCGGCCACCGTCGAAGGGCTTCTCCCGGAAAACGCCCGGATCGTAGGGGGGAGAATCCTCCTGAACGGTGTGGACCTATTGAAGAAGGACAAGAAGGGAATGCGGACAGTGAGGCTGAGCGAAATCGCCATCGTCTTCCAGGACCCCATGACTTTTCTTAACCCGGTCCTCTCCATAGGAACCCAACTCTCGGAGGTCTTCGCCATGGATGATGACAGGGTGGCGAAGGAAGCATACAAGATCAAGCAGGAGGAGGGGAAGGGTGCCGACAAGGGAGCTGACACCCTCGCCACAAAGGGAACCTACCCGAAGCCGAGCCGGGCCCTCAAGAAGAAGGCGCTGAGACAACTCTCAGTCGAGGCACTGTCACGAGTAGGACTTCCCGATGCGAACAGGATCTTCGACGAGTATCCACACGAGCTGTCTGGAGGGATGAGGCAGAGGACGATGATTGCAATGGCCATCGCCCGCAACCCGGAGGTGTTGATCGCAGACGAGATTACCACGGCTCTGGACGTTACCATGCAGGCGCAGATACTCGACCTCCTGAGGATCCTGAGGAAGGAATTCTCTTCGGCGATCTTGATCATCACCCACGACATGGGAGTGGTCGCCAGCATCTGCGACCGGGTGGCCGTGATGTACGCCGGAAGCGTGGTCGAGATGGCTGAGATCCACGAGATGTTCAAGAAGCCGCTGCATCCTTACACCCAGGGGCTCCTGAAGGCGATTCCAGTCATGGTCAGAGCCACGTCCGAGCTAGAATCGATTCCGGGGTCGGTCCCCGACCTCATCTCCCCGCCTTCGGGGTGCAGGTTCCATCCGCGTTGCCCCTATGCCTGGGACCTCTGCGGGCAGGAGAAGCCACCGCACATCGAGACCGATCCAGGGCACTTCGTCGAGTGCCATCTGTACAAGGAGGGTAGTACCGTTGTCCAGCGATGACTTCCTCGCCGTAAAGGACATGGTGAAGTTCTTCCCCATACGTGGAGGGATCCTGGGCAGAGTCAGAGCCCAGGTCAAGGCGGTCAACGGGGTCTCTTTTTCGATCCGGAAGGGAGAGACATTCGGGCTGGTGGGGGAGTCAGGTTCGGGGAAGACGACCATCGGCAGGTGCATCCTCAGGCTGATCGACCCTACGAGCGGCTCCGTCGTCATAGACGGGGTGGACATAGCCAAGCTGAAGCCGAAGAAGCTCAAGCCATACCGTAGGAGAATGCAGATCGTCTTCCAGGACCCCTACGCTTCGCTTGACCCAAGGCAGACTGTCAAGGGGGCCCTGATGGAGGCGATGAGGTCGAGCGGCGCGGTCATGGAGAAGGAGGCACGGGTTTCGGCCGCCAAGGAGCTCATACAGAGGGTGGGGCTGAACGAGGACCACCTGAACAGGTTCCCCCACGAGTTCTCCGGAGGTCAGAGGCAGAGGATAGCGGTGGCCAGAGCTCTTGCCACCAACCCGGAGTTCATCGTCCTCGACGAGCCAACTTCATTCCTCGACGTCTCGGTCCAGGCTCAGATCCTGAACCTCCTGAAACAGCTCCAGAAAGAGTTCAACCTTACCTACCTCTTCATCTCGCATAACCTTGCCGTGGTCGAGCACATGAGCGACAGAATCGGGGTCATGTACCTCGGGAAGCTCATGGAGATAGGCCGGAAGCAGACGGTCTATGACTACCCGAAGCACCCCTACACCCTCGCCCTCATGGACGCTGTCCCGATCCCTGACCCGGAGGCGCCAAAGCCCCAAGCCCTCCTCAAGGGGGACGTTCCCAGCGCCATCAACCCGCCGAAAGGCTGCGTCTTCAACACAAGATGCCCCTATGCGAAGCCGGTGTGTTTCGACGAGGAGCCCCCGCTGAGGAAGGTGGGGGACGACCAGTGGGCCGCCTGCCACTTCGCGGACGAGTTCCATTTCGAGACCATTATCGCGAAGGCAAAGTAGAAGTTTTGTCTGAAAAGGAATCCGACGACGAATCGGGACCCGACCTGGAGTGGCGGGACTACGTTGCAATCACGATCGCGGCCCTGGAGACGGTTATGCTACCTCTGGTGGTCCTCCTTGTCCTGCTGATCGTGATATTCCTGGTTATCCGCTGACCTAATCTTTCCCTTCGGCCGCCCTCTGCCAAAGGGCCTTGGCGGTCCCCCCCTCAATGAATCCCAGCCCTTTCCATGGGGGCCTCCTCAACGACGAGAGAACCTGCTTCACCAGCCCTGCCGCGTTCGCCTTAGCATCGGGAGTATCCACTATGTGCTGTATGCGGAAGTCAGTGCTCTCCCTCTGCCTGGAAGAGTAGCCCAGACCAAGTACCGCGCTCGGATGTTCTATCTCCGCAAGGTGAGTTATCCTCACGATGAAAGGCTGAGGCTTTGTGACATCGAACTCGACAAGTTCCTTCGCGTCACCCTTGGTGTATTCGAAGCCGAGCGACTTCAGTCCGTTCTCCGTGGCGGCCACGATTTCCTTCATCTTGGCTGAAGCCTTCAACAATCGCCCGAAGCTTTTCTTGATAATTAACGGTATTGAACTTCCAAGATCACTTTCAGAGACCCCTCCGACATCAAAGTTTTCATACCCTGCCGGCAGAAGTAACGTGAGAGTCCAGTGCAGGCCATGGAAGAACGAGTGCGGCCGTTGCAAGCAAGTCGAGGAGAAGGAGACGCGGTTGAGGTAGAGGACCTTACGCGGGAGTACGCAACCCGTTCCTTCTTCGGGGGTGTAAGCCGTGTTACGAAAGCGCTCGACGGGATTACGTTTTCAGCCCACGCTGGAGAGCTGTTCGGTCTCATAGGGCCGAATGGTGCAGGGAAAACCACCACGATCAAGATACTCACTACGCTGCTGACACCTACGTCCGGAAAGGCGAAGGTCCTGGGTATGGACGTGACCAAGGACTTATACGAGATCAGGAGAAGGATAGGGATAGTCTACGGGGGCGAGAGGGGGCTCTACAACCGGGTCTCCGCCGTTGACAACCTGAAGTACTTCGCAGACCTCTACGGGGTCGAACCATCCACAGCCAGGGCCAGAATCCCTAAGCTGCTCGAACTCGTCGGTCTGCAAGACAGGGCCGCCGAGAAGGTGGAGAAATACTCGAGAGGGATGAAACAGAGGCTGCACATAGCCAAGGCGCTGGTGCACGACCCTGAGGTTCTCTTCTTGGACGAGCCTACCATTGGCCTTGACCCCGCCGGCGCGAGAGACATTCGGAAGATGGTGGTGGAAATGAGAGACCGGGGCAAGACCATCATGCTCACCACCCACTACATGTTCGAAGCCGAGGAGCTGTGCGAAAGGATAGCGGTGATCTCCAAGGGGAAGATAGTGGCGTTGGACACCCCTTCTGCTCTCAAAAACATGGTAAGAGACATCTCTGTGATTGAATTGAAGACCTACGGCGCCACCGATCAATACGTCGAGAGCCTGAAGGCACTCCCGAACGTTGTCAGAGTCGTGGCCGACCTCATGTCGGAGGAACAGGTCATTAGGGTCCAGACTCCTCTCGGGGCCGACCTCCTGACTCAGGTTGTTTCTCTGCTCCCAGAAGGCGCGAAGATCATAGACCGGACCATAAAAGAACCGACCCTCGAGGATGCCTACCTGAGGCTGGTGGAAGAGTAACCTGATTGCTGGATTAGACGAGGGCGACAGGGTAACAGGCTACCTTGCCAGGAGGCTCCAAGTTCTGAAGGCGTGCATCATCTTGACTGGGAAGCTGTTCTTCGCCGACCCCCAATGGATAATCCCCAGCATCATAGCGCCCTTCGTCTTCACGCTGGTGGCATTCTTCCTTTTCAACAGTCAGACGGCCAGCAGCACTTTCCTGCTTTACCTCGTGCTAGGCGGAGGACTGATGGGGATGTGGGGGACCACAATCTACGGTTCTGTAAATTCCATTGGATTCGACAGGTGGAACGGGACGATGGAATCCACCCTGGCCGCACCAATCCCGCTTTCATGGATTTCGATGGGGAGAGTCCTCTTCAACACCTTCGAAGGGGTCATCAACGCGTTCTTCATTTTGGTGATAGGGTTCACCTGGTTCCAGGTGGGCTTCGTGATTCTGAACCCGCTGCTCTTCTTCATAGCCGCTGTCAGTACCTTCGTCTCGCTTTCCGCCTTCGGCCTGATGATGTCGACTGTCGTGGTCCTCACTAGAAAGGGGGGGTTCATCACCAATTCCATGGAGATCCCGGTGTACATCGCGACGGGCACCATGTTCCCCGTCATCCTCCTACCATTCGCGGCACTTCCATTCGCCTACATCCTTGCGCCGACATGGGGGATAGAGGCAATCCGCAACGCCGCGATTTCAGGATACACAGGGTTGGGAGTCGGCTACTGGGGCGACCTGATGATAATGGCGGGGGAGACCGTTGTCTACCTGGCGCTTGCCTTCGTGCTTTTCAGAAGAGTGGAAGCCTACGCCAAGAGGAACGGGACAATTGAAGAGTACTGAAGGACCGCACGGGAGACTCAGCGCTTCGGCAAGGTTCTTCCTTGCGCTCAGAGTGTTCAAGGGGGCTTTCTTCTTCGGCCGCAAGGGGCTCGTCATCTGGGACTCCTGGGACATGTGGGTCATGCAGATCCTGATCACCCCGATAGCCCAGATGGGGTTCTTCGCCTTCCTTTCCATCTACTGGAAGTACCCGATCTCAGTCACGCAATACATTGTGGTCGGGAACGCACTGCAGGCAATGTCCTTCTCCGCGGTCTTCGCCGTTGCCAACATAACC
>DATFYS010000129.1:0-4220 GCA_035314885.1 Nitrososphaerales archaeon
GGGAGCTTCTTCGCTGAGGCCTTGCCACCCCTGACAGCCCTTGTCCTTCCCGCTGCATTCGCCCTCTATGACATCTATGCGGTGTTCAAGGGGCCGCTCAAGATGCTCATCGGGACCGCCCCGAACGTCGCCCTTGTAGGGATGTCCATCAGGGCGGGAGCCTTCACGCTAGGGCTCGGGGACATTGTATTCTACACCATGCTTCCTTCTCTGGCTTTGCTGCAGGCTGGCTATTTGGCCGCCCTCGCCACGATTCTGGCCATCGACGTGGGCGTCATACTGACCCTATTCCTTCTATCCAGAAGGAGGCTCTTGCCAGGGTTGCCGATCCCCATGCTGTTCGGGATCGTTGTCCTTTTGTTCTACTTCGTCTAGAGTTCGACGACTGGGGTCTTCGTCGCCTTAATGACCACGTCCGCATGCTCCGCCGTCATCTTGAAGGTGTACAGGACCTCCTTCGTCCTGAGCTTAACCTTGGCAGAATCATCGTCCTTGATCACCCGGATTTCGGTCGCCCGTTCCAGTAACTTGTCAAACTCCTCCCTTGACCTGACTTCGCGAGGCACGGACGCCCTCCAGGTTGAGGGGTAAATGAAGGCTTCAGATTGGCCAGCCGAAGGCGCACGGGTAGACCGCGCTATGTCAGAAGCTTCCAGTTTGACAAGTGAACAGATTCAGGGACCCCTTCCGCCTCATTCAGTTTGAAACACATCTACGATATTTATGTCGCCTAATCGATAATTCATCCTGGTTTGTGTTGCGGGGATAGCGACAATAATCTAGTTGAGGGCATGATTACGGCAGGTTCGGACAACAACCCCAATCGAACCCATAGGGGATTTACGGATGAAGATGAATTCGTTGCGGCTGGCATCTACAGAGGAGAAGGATCAACATACTGCCACCTCGGCAGAAGGGTAACGACACTTGGAAGACATCCTGAACTTGTCGCAAGTGTGACCATGTGCGACAGAGATTCTGTCGAGGTCGTGGCACGGGTCTTTGGTTCCAAAATCTACAAGGCCAACGTGGGCACATGTCGGGGTGGACAAGATGCTTGGCAGACTCGCATTCTTGGGGTCTCTAGAGTTAAGGTAATCATTGGTGGATGGGTAGCTCGTGGGCTCTTGAGAGGGGAGAAGGCGGATCAGTATTTCGAAGCGCTCGCGAAGTGCAGAAGGGCAAGAGAGATTTTCCTGAAAAACGAGGCAATCATAGGTCGGCCTCGCGAAGTCTTTTAAACAAGATAGGTAGGGGTCGTTTTAGCAGCACCGAAAGCAGCTAGGATGTGAAAAGACGAGTTTCGGACGAGGAGGAGGCTACGGGCGAAGCAGCAGCGGCGGAAGCGGCGGCTTCAGGTCCTTCAAGCCAAAGCCAGTTGAAGTAGGAAAGGAGTACGACGTGACCATTTCCGAGATCAGCAGGCGCGGAGACGGCATTGCGAAGATTGACGGTTTCGTCATCTTCGTGGCCGGCGCCAAGCAGGGCTGGCAGGGCAAGATCAAGGTGACCCAGGTAGCCAACAGGTTCGCCACCGGCGCGGTCGTTGGCGGCTCTGAGGGCATGTCCGTGGGTTCCGAGGGCAGCGCCTCCACAAGCGAAAGCGAAGAGTCTGGGATGTAGGTCTTCCCGACCTTCCTTACTGGCGGCTCGTCTTAACGGCGGCCGCCCCATTTTTCATTTTTCCAAAGACATTCGCATGCTTTCACGCTGGTCGTTCTCTCCTTCGTGCTGCTTCGACCAATGAGATCGGAAGGACCGCGGCCAGGACGATGATTAGGGCGGCTCCGGCAACCCAAGTATACGGAGAGAATCCCCAGAACGTGTCGAATCTTCAGGCCTCGAAGTTGGGGAGGACGTATCTGTAGAAAGGGGAGACGTTGAATGGTGTCACAGGAGGGATGGGGCTCGCGAGCGCCGCCATCCCGTTAATGGCGACCCCAAGGAGGTAGGCCCCGTAGGTCACCCAGGTGAACACCCCTTTCGCCTGCTCTATGGCATACCCCGCAGGGAGTAGCAGGAATGGGATTGCTGCGACCAAGAACCTTGGCCCGAAGCCCACCCCACCCGACGGGTCGTACCAGGCCGAGTACGGGAGCAATATCCCCAGGAAAATGGCGAGGAGCATTATCATCTCAGGCCTGTGTCCCTTCCCTCCGTCCGCCCTCAACCCATCAGTGTATCCCAGCGCGCCGAGGACCAGGAACGGGGTGAATACGAAAAGACCCTTGGACAGGCTGACCAGGTCGAGGGCAAGACCAATGGGCAAAGGGGTGCTGAACGAGCCCAACAGCGATGACTGCCTCAGATAGGTCTGTTCTGTGGTTACGAAGGGGTTCCCAAAGATGGCGAAGTCGTAGGCCCCTATCATGATCAACCCCGGAAGTGCTCCCAGGACGTATGCCGCAGCAGTCCAAGCCGTCGACGACTTCAAGCCTCTCTTCATTACGACCAGGAACACCAACAGGATAGGGAGGAGGACCGCGTTCACGTAGTCGACGGTAAAGGCAGCTCCTGCGGCGAGGCCGCAGAGCAAAGAAGGCGCCAAGCTTTGCCCTTCAGAGCGTCCTACCTTGAGAGCAAAATACGCCGCGAGGAGGACGAGCATCGCCGAAACGTCGCTCTGGAAGAAGAATGTAGCGAAGGGCCAGCAGATGGTCGAGAAGGCGAAGACGAAACCGAGGAAGACCGAAGTCGATCGGCGGAAGAAGAGCCCCGCCATCTTGTAGACGAGATAGGCAGAAATCGCTCCGGTAAGCGAGACGAATGTTTCTGACATGACGAGAGCCGGCCCAAAGAGGGTGTATCCTCCCGCGAGGGTGAAGGCCAGACCCATGAAAGGAAGCGCCAGGAAGGCCGTTCCGGGGGCCAGAGCCGAGTAGTTCTGCCCTCTGAAGTGAAAATCATCTACGGTCAAGGGCGGCACACTGCTCGGATGCCCCAGGGCGACCGAGTGGCTATTCCAGAGCGCGTAGTCCAGCTGGACGAATGAGGTGGCATGGTCAGTCGACCAGACTCCGTTGATGCTGAGCTCGAAGGCAAGGAAGGCAATGACGAAGATCGCGATGCCATGGGTCAGTAGCTGCCGCATCTGCTCATACGTCCGGGAGCTCGTCTTTATTCCATACGCTCTTGGACATCGGCAGGAGCGGACAGGTGCAGTCTGGCGCCAGGGTCAGATTCTGGAGGCAAAGCCTTAATCGACTCGGCTTGACTGAGGGGACCCATGGTCCTCTACGCCAGGGACATAGTCGAGAAGGACTTCCTCACCATTTCCCCCGACACCACTGTGCTTCAGGGAGCCAGGGCGATGAAGGACTCCAAGCACGGTTTCGCACTCGTAGGCCCGAAGGAGAGGCCCCATGGAATCGTGACCGAATGGGACATCCTGTCCCAGGTCGTCGCAGAAAGCAAGGACCCTAGCAAAGTCACGATGGGCGAAATAATGTCGAAGGACCTCGTGTTCGTAGAAGGGAGCGCAGGACTTTCGACGGTGTCGCAGATCATGACCCAGAAGGGAGTCAGGAGGCTCCTGGTCGTGGAGAAGGGGGTAGTAACCGGGGTTATCACCGCGAAGGAGATGATGGCACGGATGAACGAATACGTGGACAAGATATCGAGCCAGATCAGCAGGCTGCAGGCGCCCTGGTTCTGAAACACCTTCACAGGAGACGCTTCATTGCAATCATGATTGCGAGGGGCTTATGAGTCGAGGCCTATTCGTTTGTAGTGGCGAACGACCCAACCGAAACTGAAAGAGCCTGGATGGCAGGCTTCCTGGATGGAGAAGGACTTGTGACGATTGTTCGACAGATTAGGAGGTCCCGTCCATCACCAGCCTATCGCTGTTACGTTTGCGTTTGCAACACCGACAGGGAAGTACTGACCATCTACCTGAGTTACTACGGAGGAGCAATTTACCAAATACATGAAAAGAGACGGGACAAGTTGGGAAAAAAGTGGGCAGACGCCTTCAATTGGTATTGTCCAATTTCATCAACTAAGCGGCTCCTCCTAGATTTGCTTCCTTTTCTCAGGCTGAAGAAAAGACAGGCGTGCCTGGTCATCGAGTTCGTTGACAATAAGCGCGCATTCGCCCGCGGAAAAAGGAAGGGACGAGGAGGCTCATCTCCTCTGACAAAAGACGAAATTGCATTTCGGGAAAGATTAAGAAGACAAGTGAGACTCCTGAACAGGAAGGGGAAGTATGCCCGAGCTGA
>DATFYS010000130.1:0-2616 GCA_035314885.1 Nitrososphaerales archaeon
TCACCTGCTTCAGCGTCTGCACAGGTATGCTCAGAGAAGGATGCAGCAGTGCCAATACGGTCAGGCTCCCGTTTTTCGCTACGTTGACCTCTCCTGAGACCAAGGACGATATCGTGAAACTGGTCTTGCTCCCTCCCGCGAGTTCCCCGTTGGCCTGCACAGTGAAGGGCCCCCCCTGAGACAAGGTGGGTGTCATGGTGAAGTTCCCACCAGAAAGGGCGGAGCTCGCGACCACTGAGCTGAGGTTCCCTAGACCTATCTGGACCGAGGGGATGCTGACAGGAGAAGTCTGATTATTGGCGAAAGTCACCGTCTCGTTCACAACGGCATATCCGTAGGTGTTCAGGCTGTAGAAACTCGTCACGCTCACCATCGGAGCGGACTGCGCCCTGGCGCTCTGCTGAAACGGAACTGCAGCAAGAAGAAGCAACAGTAAGAGAGCGACGGAGAGCAGACGCCTCAAGTGAATCTTCCCGAAGCCGCTAGGTTCTTATTTTAAGCGTTTTTCGAGCCAAATCATATGCGAAGGTCACTCAGCCACCCTCTTCTCCCCAATCTCGATGATTCGTTTGTCAAAGCCATGCTTGAACGGGTGGGTGCCTCCTCGCTTGACGACCTCTTCGCTGACATCCCTCCCGAGCTCAGGATGAAACGGAAGCTCAGGATTCCCGACGCCTCATCAGAGTATGCCGTGAGACGGAGCCTGAGCGAACGCCTCTCCAAGAACCGGACTCCTCCCGGCGCCCTCTGCTTCCTTGGCGGCGGGGTCTGGCCTCACTACGTCCCAGCCGCGGTGGAGTCCATAATCTCTCGGCAGGAGTTCTACACCGCCTACACTCCCTATCAGGCGGAGATCAGCCAAGGCGTCCTGCAGGCCCTCTTCGAGTACCAGAGCCTGATGTGCGACCTCCTAGGCATGGAGGTCTGCAACAGCTCACTGTACGACTGGGCTTCGGCGGCAGGGGAGGCTGTCAGGATGGCTGGGCGAATCACGGGGAGGAAGACGGCCCTCGTAGCCGCCAACGTGAGCCCCCGAAGGCGCTCAGTGATCCAGACCTACGCCGAACCTGCGGGGATCAAGCTCGAAAGCATCCGCTGCGACCCGGCCTCAGGGAGGATCGACCCGTCCGACCTCAGGCAGAAGCTCTCCGACTCTGTCGCCTGCCTCTACTTCGAGAACCCGAACTATTTCGGGGTCATCGAGGAGAACGCTGAAGATCTCACTTCATCAGTCCGGACCGCAGGTGCCCTCTCCGTCGTTGGGGTGGACCCGATCTCTCTTTCTCTGGTCAAGGAACCCGGGTCCTACGGAGCCGACGTGGCCGTGGGAGAAGGGCAGCCTCTGGGGTTGGCGATGAACTACGGCGGGCCCCACCTGGGAATCTTCGCGGTGAAGGACCCCAAGCTCGAGAGGAACATGCCCGGGAGGCTGATCGGGATCACCAGCACGGTGGCGGACCCGAATCAGAAGGCCTTCGCAATGGTCCTCCAGGCAAGGGAACAACACATCCGCCGGGAAGCAGCCACCTCCAACATCTGCACCAACCAGTCCCTCATGGCCGTGGGCGCAGCGTCGTACTTGGCTCTCCTCGGGAAGGAGGGGTTCCGCGCACTGGGCGAGAGCGTGATCTCGAATTCGCATTACGCGGCGAAGAGGCTCTCACGAGTAAAAGGCGCGAAGTCTCCTCATTTCGGTGGGGCTTTCTTCAAGGAGTTCGTGGTCTCCTACGGTCGGGCCAGGGCTTCGGCAGTCTTCCACCACATGGCAAAGTCTGGGGTCCTTGCGGGCTCCCCCCTGGAGAAGGAATTCGGCCTCAACGCAGGGTTGTACTGTGTAACCGAGGTCCACACAAGGGACGACATCGAGCGTCTGGCTGACGCACTCGAGGAGGCCCTCTAGGTTGAAATTCAGGCAAGCCTACTGGGACGAGCCTCTCCTCAGGGACCTGAGCAGGAGAGGAAGGGTTGGAATGCTGGCCCCTGCCGACCCCGCGATCCGAAATCGTGTCAGGGACCCGGCTTCACTGATACCCGCGAAGATGCGAAGGGAGTCCGTCAACCTCCCCGAGATGTCCGAGCTCCAGGTCCTCAGGCACTTCAACCGTCTTTCACAGATGAACTTCTCTGTCGAGCTCGGCATGTATCCCCTCGGCAGCTGCACCATGAAGTACAACCCGAAGGTCTCGGAGATGATAGCGTCTTCCGACTACATCAAGCAGGCACATCCCCTCCAGCCCGAAGAGACGGTGCAGGGGCTTCTCTCCATCTTCCACGACCTGGAGTCTGCCCTCTGCGAAGTGACCGGGATGTCGCGGTTCTCGCTTTCCACCGCCGCCGGTGCCCAGGGAGAGCTGGCCGGTGTCCTGATGATGAGAAAGTACCACCAGGTGCACGGCAACAGCGGAAAGGACGAGATACTGGTGCCCGACTCAGCCCACGGGACAAATCCTGCGAGCGCCGCCATGGCAGGATACAAGGTGGTGAAGGTCCCCTCTGACCCTGCAGGGCTCGTCAGGGCCAGCGCCGTCCAACGGCTGGTGTCGGAGAAGACAGCCGGCATGATGTTCACCGTACCCAACACACTCGGGCTGTTCGAGAGCGAGGTTGCTGAGGTCT
>DATFYS010000131.1:0-2350 GCA_035314885.1 Nitrososphaerales archaeon
CTCTTCGACGAGCTCCTTTGCCCTGTCGGCCCTTATCTTCTTCTCAGCTATCATCCGTTCGGCGACGAGGTCGACCATCTTCCCCTTGGCTCCCGCGTTGACGGCAACATTCCTGGCGTGCAACTTCATGTGCCCCCTTTGTATTCCTTCATCGGCCAGGGCCCTCAGGGCAGCCACGTTCTGAGCCAGGCCGACCGCACCCATGACCTCTGCAAGCTCAATGGCCGTCTTTACCCCAAGAATCTTGATCGCCGCGCGGGCAGCGGGATGGGTCCTGGCGGCCCCTCCGACCAGACCAACCGCCATAGGCATCTCGAGCCTCCCAACCAGGTCTCCATCCTTGTTCTTCTCCCAGACGGTCAGTGGTTTGTACGCCCCTGTTCTGGACGCGTAGCTGTGCGCACCTGCCTCCAGCGCCCTGATGTCCTGGCCGCAGGCGATGCCAACCGCCACCACCCCGTTCATGATCCCTTTGTTGTGGGTGGCGCACCGGTACGGGTCAGCGTCGGCGAAGGCGTAGGCGTTGACGATGCCGTCCACAATCTCCTCCCCGCCTAGCCCTTCCTTGTCGAACACGGCCGTAGCCCTGACGAGCCTCCTGTCCGCCAGGTTCGAGATGATTCTGAGCAACGCCTTTCCACCGATGACCTCTTCGATCATGGGAGCCACGGCCTCCGACATGGTGTTCACCGCGTTTGCCCCCATGGCGTCTCCTGTGTTGACTATGAGCTCAGCCACGACCATCGGGCCCTTGATGGAAGAGAGTACCTTCACGTTCAGGTCCTTGGCCCCGCCCCCAAGTGAGACCAGGACCGGGTCCTGGTCGTTCGCCCTCTTCAGGATGTCCGTCTTTCTTTCAAGTAGACTTGTCTTCGCCTTCTCCGGATTCGGGACGTTGATCACCTGGACCTGTCCGATCATGAGGGGGCCTGTGTTCGTCACCGTGAAGCCCCCTTTTGCCCTCGCGATCTTGGCAGCCTTGCTCGCGCCCGCCACTACTGACGGCTCTTCAAGTGCCATCGGAACCAGGTAGTCTTTCCCGTTCACTTTGAAGTTGGTCGCTACCCCGAGAGGCATCGTCAACCCTCCGATGACATTCTCGATCATTCGGTCGGCGACATCGGCCGGAAGACCTCCGGTATTCGCCAGGGTCTTCATCTCCTCCTCAGAGAGCCCGGTCATCTTGCCGATGAGGTCGAGCTTCTCTTTCATCGACAGCTTATGGAAACCTGAGATATCGGAGCTTCCGTCCATATTTCCCGAACCGAGCCCTGCGTTTGGTTATTTTAACGTGCGTTGAAAACTGCGCCACTCTGAAACTATGCAAGCATAAAAGGCGGCTTCGAGGGCGCCTAGCAAGTCGGGCCGGTCGTCTAGCCTGGTTAGGACGTCGGGTCTCGCCCCGTCAAGCTCTGACACCTGCTAGCAGAAGACGGCGAAGGTCGGGAGTTCAACTCTCCCCCGGCCCACTCCCAAAACCCTAATACGAGGAGCGATGCTCGTCCCCGCGACCCTGATTGAATCGGTCGGTCCTGGCCTTTGCCGTGATCTTCATCATCGGAGGGATCTATACAGGAGTCACCCTCATAGTCGCCCTCGGTGTCTTCCTCCTGATCCCAGGATTCCTCACCACTCCCAAGCCCCCCTCGCGAATCCCGGTCAGCAAGAGTAAGCCTCCACCGCAGCGAAGGGTCTCGCCACCTCCTATGCCCCAGACTGCCCGGACGGACTACGCTCAAACCGTGTCGATGCAGTCGCAACCCCCGGCTTCTGTACCCATACCTGTGTCCGGTCCTTCTGTGTCTCCGATGTCGACGGGACAGGTCTACTCTCCTGCTCTCTTCCCAACCTCCATCTTCCCAACCCTATCACTTCCTTCGACATACCGTCAGCAGGGCCCGGAGCACAAGGAGAGCAAGACTGAACAGAGGGATGAGCTGCTGGAGCTCGGAGTCCTGGTAGCCGTACTCAGAGTGGCGTTCGGCTAAGGAACGTAGACGTTAATCTCTCGTCCAACCTGCCGGAGCTTTTCCACCCTGTGCGTCATTGAGGGGTGGGTCGAGAAGAGCTCAGCAAGGGAGCTCCCTCTGAACGGGTTCACTATCCAGAGCGCCGCAGTCGCCGGTGAAGGCGCGTTGGCAGCGTTGGTTGCGAGCGGCCTCGTCTGCACTTTCGTGCTGATCTTCTGGAGGGCGTTGATCAGACCGCCAGGGTTGCGGGTCAGCCTCGCCCCGTACTCGTCCGCGCTGTATTCGTCGTTCCTGCTTATCCCGAGCTGCACGAATGTCGCTCCCAGAGGGACGAGGATCACCGCGAGCAGGAGGAATACCGAAGAGTTGCTGTTGTTCCT
>DATFYS010000132.1:0-8064 GCA_035314885.1 Nitrososphaerales archaeon
TCCAGCATCAGGGTGTTCGCGGTCTCAAGGGCAACCTTGCCAGTCAGCCCTGTCTTGGTCGGGTCAGTTGAA
This sequence comes from Nitrososphaerales archaeon, assembly GCA_035314885.1. Lineage (GTDB taxonomy): Archaea > Thermoproteota > Nitrososphaeria > Nitrososphaerales > Gagatemarchaeaceae > UBA183. The sequence goes on from DATFYS010000132.1 coordinate 73, forward strand.
CTGAGCACCTTCACTCTCGCTCCGATCACGTTCATTCCGACAGCCCCTTTTCGTGCATGACTGTAAGCACAACTGCCACGTTCCTCCTTATCCTGCGGATGTGCCCAATATCCTTCTTCAAGGTCCCTCTCTGGGCGCCGCCCCTAAGCTTGGAGAGCTCCGACCTGAGGTCGTAGAGCGTCTGCCTAAGCTTCTCAGGATCCTGTTCCCGGAGTTCCTTCGCTTTGATCTGAGCCATCTTCTTTCTTCTCCGTTTCCTTGACATCCTCCTTGAACTGGAAGTCCGGAGGGAGGGCGTCTTTCAGCGCTATCTTCACCTTTATCCCGTAAAGGCCGAGCTTCATCAGGACGTCGGTTGTCGCCTCATTGACCGACCTCGCCGCCGTGTCCCCGCTCTTCGGGACAACCCCGGCCCTGTACTTCTCGCCGTGCGACCTGTCGCTCCTGAGCTTCCCTGCGACGGAGATCTCGACCCCGGCGGCCCCGGCGTTCATTATGTTGTTCACCGACCACTGCGCTGCCCTCCTGAATGCGGTCCCCCTGGAGACAATCTGGGCGATCCTAGCCGCCATGATCCTGGCGTTCAGCTCCGGGTTTTCGACCTCGGTGACCGCTATCTGAGGATTGGGGAAAGTGAACTTGGCGCCCACCTTGTCGGTGAGGTCCTTTATCCCGGTCCCCCGCCTTCCTATGGCAAGCCCGGGCCTGGCGACATAGACCTTGAACGTAGTGCCGACAGGAGACTTCTGGACTTCCAGGCCCCCGTACCCGGCGTCCTTCAACTCCTTTTCGAAGAACTCGTCCAGCTCCGCGAAGGACCGAGAAGTTGTGAGAATTGACCGGACCGTGGTCCTCTGCTGGACGGACATGCCTAGACTTCCTTCCCGACGACCTCGATGTGGACCAGCTGGTGGAAGTTCGGTGAACTTCGCCCAAAGGCCCTCGGCGTGTAGTCCTTGATTGTCCTCCCGGCATAGCCGGTGGCGTGAATGATCTTGACCCGGTCAGGGTCGAGCCCCTTGAACTCCGAGTTCCCTTCCAGGTTCCTCAGGACGTCGAGAAACGCCTTCGCCGTCTTGACAGGGTAGGACCCCGTGGGGAACCCCTGCAGCTCACTCCTGTGACCAACCTTGAGTTTGTGGCGCCTGAAGGCTATGGGCATCTTCTTCGATTCGACAAGCTCGAGATGCTCAATCGCCTTCGAAAGTGTCATCCCGCGTATCGTCCCTGCTATCTCACGGGCAGCCTTCGGTGAGACGCTTGCCTCTCTTCCGCTGGCCCTGACATGAACCGCCGGGTCGAAACCCTCGAAACTGTAACCATAGTGAGGCACTTTATCCCTCTCGTAGACCCGGCCGATTGCTGATGCGGTTATAAACGTGTCCTTGATGAAACGGTCTGAGCCGTCCTGAAAACTGCCGTTTGCCGACGGTAGCACGGGGGCCGGAGAGGGGGCACCCGTTAGGGAAAGGCGTAAGAAAATAACAATGGGAACCCATGGCGACGGAACCCATGGTTGAGACTCTCAAGCACGATATCGTCATCGTAGGGTCGGGTCTTGCAGGCCTGAGGGCGGCGATTGAGGCCGCCAGGGTGAGTGGAGGCAAGCAGGACATTGCTGTGATAACTAAGGTCCAGGCAATGAGGGCCCATTCTGTGAGCGCAGAGGGTGGGACTGCTGCGGTGCTCTATCCCGAGCTTGGGGATTCCCTCGAGTCACACGCCTTCGACACCGTGAAAGGTTCGGACTACCTGGCCGACCAGGACGCCGTAGAGAGGTTCGTCAAGGAGATGCCGAGTGAGATCTACCAGCTCGAGCACTGGGGTATGCCTTGGTCAAGAAGGGAGGACGGGCGGATTGCACAGAGGTGGTTTGGAGGGTACAGCTACCCTCGCGCCACCTACGCGGAAGACAAGGTGGGGTTCTTCGAGATGCAGACACTTTACGACACGGCGACGAAGTACGAGAACATCCACTTCTACCAGGAATGGTTCGTGACATCGATCCTGGCCGACGGGGGAAGCTTCAGAGGTGTCACCGCCATAGAGAGGAAGACGGGGAATTTCGCACAGGTCATCGGTAAGGCGGGAATCATGGCGACGGGGGGGTCCGGGAGACTCTACGACTTCGCGACCTACGCTTTCAGCTCGACCCCGGATGGAATGGCGTGTGCCTACAGGGCGGGGGTTCCTCTGAAGGACATGGAGTTCATCCAGTTCCACCCGTCCGGGCTGGTCCCGTCAGGGATACTCATCACCGAAGCTGCGAGAGGAGAGGGAGGAGTTCTGGTCAACAAGGACGGAGAGCGGTTCATGAAGAAATACGCACCTGAGAAGCTGGACCTGGCCTCCCGTGACGTTGTTTCTAGAGGGATGATGACAGAGATAGAGGAGGGTCGCGGGATGAAGGACGAGGCATCGGGGCTCGACTATCTTCACCTCGACCTTTCGCCGATTGGCGAAGAGAAGATCAAGACCAGGCTGTCGCAGATAAGGGAGATTGCAATCAAGTTCCGGGGAATCGACCCCATCGAGAAGCCCCTCCCCGTGAGACCTGTCTGCCACTACGTGATGGGGGGGATAGACACGGACATCAACGGGGCGACGAAGCTCAAGGGGCTCTGGGCTGCGGGGGAGGTGGCCTGCGTAAGCATGAACGGGGCGAACCGACTGGGTGCCAACTCGACATCAGAGTGCCTTGTCTGGGGGAAGATCACGGGGGCCGAGGCCGCCAAGTACGCAGAAGGGCACTCTCTTCAGTCGCCAGCCTGGGAGCAGGTGATGCTGGAGGAGGGCAGGATCTTCGACGGGATCTTCCATGGGAAGGGGGGGACCAACCCCTACGAGGTGAGAGATGCCCTCCAGAAGGTGATGGCCAAGGATGTCTTCGTATACAGGACGGGGGAAGGGCTCTCGGAAGCTCTGAGGACGATAAGAGAGCTGAAGGGAAAGGACTTCCTCCACTGTGAAGACAAGAGCAGGATCTACAACACCAACCTTAGCGACGTCCTCGAAGTGGAGGGCATGTTGAGCGTGGCCGAGGTAGTCGTTGCAGGTGCCCTGGCCAGGACCGAGTCCAGGGGATCACACTTCAGGAGAGACTTCCCGAAGAGGGACGACAGGAACTGGTTGAAGCATACTCTGGCCTACGAGGGGCCGGACGGACCAAGGTTCGAATTCTCTTCAGTAACGATTACAAAGTATCAGCCTGCAGAGAGGCACTACTGAGGCCGAGCGAGAAGGGTGGATAGAAAATGAGTTCGGATGGTTCGGAAAGAAGGAAGAACAAGCGCGGGATCTGGGGGTGGCTCAACCCCTACCACTACAATTTCGAGAGATGGGCGTACACATTCCAGAGGGTCACCGGAGTCGCGATCCTGCTCTATGTGCTTGGCCATCTCGGGGACACGAGCTTCTTCGTAGGTGGCCCCACGGGGACGGGCCCAAGCCCGTCAGGATGGGCCTTCATCGGGAGCATATTCGAGAACTCCTTCGGCCACCTCATACTCATCCTAATCGTGCTCGTCCTCTTCTTCCACGGGGTCAACGGGGTGAGGCTGATCCTCGCTGAGTTCGGGCTGATTTTCAAGAAGCCGTCGGCCATCGAATACCCCTACAAGCCGAAGTCGCTCAGTCCTGTGCAGAAGTCGCTGATATGGGTCGGAATCGGGGTCGCCGTCCTGGCTGCGCTCTGGGCATTCCTGGTGCTCTTCGAGGGGATGGGATGAGAGAATCAAGGCTGATGCTGGTGCAGTACGTGACTGCGGTGGTTGCGATCTTGCTGGTAGCAGTACATCTGATAATGCAGGGAGTCCTGTATCCCTATTCGACCGCCATATCCTTCGGGAACATACTTTCAATCTACAGGAACGGATTCTACGCCGTATTCCTCGAGACTCTGCTCGTTGTGGTGCTGGTCCACGGGTTCAACGGGATCAGGATAATCCTTCACGAGTGGAAGCAGTCTGCCCCCTGGAGCAGGTGGGTGGACGCGGGGACGGTACTCGCCATAGCGGTCTCGGTAGGCTATGGGACGAGGACAGTGATACTCGCTGTGTTTGGTGGGGTCACGGCATGAGCGACGTGAAACTGGTGGTTCAGAGGTTCGACCCCTTTGCCGACGAGAAGCCGAAGTTCGCAGAGTTCACCGTGCCGAAGAGGCAGGGGATGACCGTCCTCGACGCCCTGCTGTATGCCCGAGACTATGTCGATCACTCCATCGCACTGCGCTTCTCCTGCAGGCAGGCGTCCTGCGGGTCGTGTGGCATGAAGATCAACGGGAGGCCCAGGCTCGCTTGCTACACACAGGTGGACGAGTTCAAGGGAGAGATCGTGGCACAGCCCATGGACAATTTCGCAATAATCAAAGACCTGGTGACAGACCTCGAATCGTTCTTCAGCAAGCACAAGTCCCTGATGCCGTACGTCATCCGGTCAGATCAAGCAGAGGTCGAGAACCCGACTGCGGAGTTCGTGATGAAGCCCGACGAGCTGGAGAAGGTGCTTCAATTCACCTACTGCATCAAGTGCGGGTTGTGCAGTTCGTCATGTCCCACCGCCTCCACCGACTCCCTCTTCCCCGGACCCCAGGCCATGGCCCAGGCCTACCGCTATCTTGCGGACGAAAGAGACGAGGGAGGTGCCAGGAGGCTCGAGGCCCTGGATACCACCCATGGAATCTGGAGGTGCCACTTCGCCGGGTCGTGCTCATCTGTTTGCCCCAAGGGGGTCGACCCTGCCCTTGGGATCCAGCTCCTGAAACGCTACGTGATGACGGGGAGAGCACCGAGAGGTCAGGGGCAGGGGGCGAAGGTCTGGAAGGCGCCGGCCCCGTCAACCTCCTAGTCCATCCCCGTATCGTGCAGAACTCAGAACCGGGCAAGTCTGGACTGATACCGTTATATTCTGCGGATGTGATAATCCGGTCGGATGTACAGGGTAAGCAGGTGGTCAAACATACTTAGTCAGGTGAGCAGCCACGTCCCGAGAAACCAGGCCCAGTTTGAGAAGGAAGTGAAGAGTCTGCTCAAGGTTGTTTTCTGGATCGCGGTGCTCGCGCCCTTGATTATTGTCCCTCTGTATTATCTGATAATCGCACTGGCGACGTGAGAAGAGGCGCCAAGGTCGACACGAAGACTCAGGTCATCGAGTCCTGGTCTTCAGGGTCTTCATAGTGCGAGCCGAGATACCCGTAGACCCCTGTTTTCAGGACCTTCATCCCCAGCAACGCGCATTTGACCCTCGACGGGCCCAAATCAGGGTTGCCGAGCATCTTGTAGACGTCCTCCTTCGACACATCCTTGACCCAGTCAAGTGGCTTGCCCTTCGCCAACTCCGTGAGCATGGAAGCTGACGCCTGGCTGATGGCGCACCCCTTGCCGAAGAATCTGATTTCCTCGATCTTCTGGCCGTCACCTACCTTGATCTGCATGTCGATTTCGTCCCCGCACAACGGGTTGGAGTCGTGTGCAGTGATGTCGTACTTCTCCAGTTTGCCGAAGTTACGGGGGTTCCGGTAGTAGTCGAGGATCAGCTCGCGGTAGATGTCGGCGCTGCTCATAGGCGGAATATAGCACCAGCCTTCTCGAGTCCGGCTTTCAGGGCGTCGATGTCGTCATAGGAGTTGTACACGTTGAAGCTCGCCCTGCTTGTGGCGGATACGTCTAACCAGTGCATGAGCGGCTGGGCACAGTGGTGGCCCGAGCGGATTGCAATTCCTTCCTCGTCCAAGATCGTTGCCAGGTCGTGGGGGTGGACGTCCCCCAGGTTGAACGCGATGACCCCCGCCTTCTTGTCGGGGTCGGAGGGGCCGTAGGATTTGAATCCCTTCACCTTGGCGAGCACCCCGGCGGCGTAGGTCAGGAGTTTGACTTCGTGGTCTCTGACCTTCGCCATCCCCAATGAGCTGAGATAGTCCACGGCAGCGCCGAGGCCGATCGAGTCCGCTATGTTGACCGTCCCGGCCTCGAACTTGTATGGGACGGCGTTCCAGGTCGAATGGTCGAGGAAGACTTCCCTTATCATCTCCCCGCCTCCCTGGAAAGGATCCATCTCCTCGAGCAGCTGCTTCTTCCCTACGAGTGCTCCGATTCCGGTTGGTCCCAGCATTTTGTGCCCGGAGAACGCGTAGAAGTCGCAGTCGACTCCGCCAAGGTCGACCGGGATGTGGGGGACAGACTGCGCCCCGTCAACAACAGTTACCGCTCCCGCTCGCTTCGCCATCGAGCAGATCTTCGCAATGTCGTTGATCGTGCCGAGGACGTTCGAGCAGTGAGTGAAAGCAACCAACCGGGGAGATTCCTTCAGGACCGCTTCCAGGCTCGCCATGTCAAGGGTCCCGTCAGGGTTCAGCCCCACGAACTTGAGCTTGGCCCCTTTGCTCTTCGCAAGGAGCTGCCAGGGGACGATGTTGCTGTGGTGTTCCATCAGGGTGGAGACCAGGATGTCGCCAGATTTCACGAACTTGTCCCCCCAGGCGAACCTCACAAGGTTCGTTGCTTCAGTTGTGCCCCTCAAGAAAACAAGGTTCTTTGCAGACGCGCCAACGAACTTGGCTACCTTTTCCCTGGCTCCCTCGTAGGCTGCGGTCGCCTCCTCGCCCAGGGTGTGGACGGACCGGTGGACATTGGAGTTGTACCTCGAATAGTAGTCGGAGATGGTGTCGATGACGACTTTCGGTTTCTGTGACGTGGCGGCACTATCGAGGTAGACCAGCCTCTTCCCCCTTACCTTCCTCTGAAGGATTGGGAAGTCGGCCCTGACCTTCTGAATGTCGAAAGACTCGGTTTCAAGCAACTTCTATCGGCACCTCAGACTTCCACGAAAATCGTCTCGTCTTCTATTTTAACATTGAAGCGCTTGAGGGAGATCTCGGCCGGGGGGCTCAGGACCTGGCCTGTCTTGAGGTTGAACTGGGACAGATGAAGTGGACAGACGACCCGGTCTTCTATCATGAACCCCAGTCCCAGGTCAGCTTCCTCGTGCGTGCAGATGCCCTCGACGGCGGAGACTTCCCCTCCTATCTTCGCCAGGAGGACGTGAACGCCCTTGACGTCGAGGGCTGCCATGGAACCTTCCGCCAGGTCGGAGACCTTCATGGCTGAAACAAACTCCGGCATCAATCCACACCAGGGTGTCCCCGTTAGCGGTACTTGTAGTGGCGCTCAAAGATATCTTCTGTCGGCCTGACCTCGGGGGTGATCTCGCCAGTCGCGAGCAGGAGCGCTTCTCTGTCGATGAGCCTCCTCCTCTCTCCGTGCCACTTCCCCTCGATCATGAACCTGGCCCCCTCTCGGGTCTGCTCGATGGGTACCCTCGACAGCACTGGCTCGAAGAACCCCAGGACGACCGTCTTCTTGGCCTCGTCACGGGGGAGGCCTCTGGCCATCAGATAGAAGAGCTGCTCCTCGTCTATCTGGGCCACCGAAGCTGAGTGGGTTGCCTTCACTTCGTTGTTGTCGATTTCGAGCCCGGGGATGGCGTCTGACTTGGCTGTCCTCTCGAGAATCATGGCGTGGTGGGCCAGATATGAGCGGGAGTTCTTTGCTGAATTCACAATCTTGATCATTCCCTTGAAGATAGACTGAGATTCGCCCTTCAGGACCCCCCTCGCCTGAGTGGAACCAGTGGAATCGGGGGCATTGTGCACGAGGTTGGTTTCGAAGTCGTACCTCTGCTTCGCGTCGGTGAAGAATATCTCGAAGCCTTCGGCGAGGCACCCCCGACCGTTCAGCAGGAAGTTCATCCTCGAACGGGAAGCGGAGGCGCCGAGGGAAAGCGTACTCACCGTGACCCGCGAATCGTTGGCCGTGTCGATGACTCTGTTCGACGCGTGCGTCGCCTGCTCGTCCAGGAGCTGTATGGATGAAAAATCGACGTGCGCGCCCGGGCCCGCCCGGATCTCTGTGTTTGAGGCTACAAGCGAAGGGACCGTCGAACCCTTGGAATAGAGCTCTTCGAGGAAGGTCACCTTGGAATTCTCCTCGGCGTACA
>DATFYS010000133.1:0-3426 GCA_035314885.1 Nitrososphaerales archaeon
GTCTCAGAGAATGCCTCAGATGGGAACATGATGTATGACTCGCCGTTCCCCGATTGTATCCCGGTGTGGAACCAGTCTACCAGGAGGCCGTCCTGTCCCTCCCATATCTGGAAGTCGAGCACATCGGGGAGTTCGTCGAGGGTGGTCCTGATGGAGTCGGCGCTGTCGGTGTGGAAGAGGGTCTCGGCGAATCCGCTGAAGATCGCCTTCCCCTTTCCGATGCCATAGCTCGAGCTTCCCAGAAGGTTCACCATGGGGGCGAGTCCCTTGAGCAGGGCAGCCAGCGCCCCTGGCTCATCTCGAATCTTCGCCACGATGTGGATCAGCTTCTTGCCTGGCGAATAGTAGAACGGAAACTCGACTTTCTTCTGCCGCGGCATAATCCCTTCTTCCCGCAACTTCGAGCAGATGCCGACCCTTCGGGGCGTCTATAAACCCAAGAGGATTCTGGATTCTTTTTGTGAAAATGCGAAGGGGTTAGGGTTGACCGTCTTGTCATCCAATCTTGGCTTCATTGCCTATCGCGGTGCAGGGGCCTGATACGGTGAAGGTGAAGCGGTTGGCCCTCGAAAGGCGGGCACTGCTGGCCCTGGGAGCCAGATACCAGGTCGTGCGCCTGGGTAGTCCACCAACAATTCTCAAGCACTGGCGCTGCATCAACGATGGGACTGTGCTCAACAACGCGGACGAATACGGAAGTCATGTCTTCCTCCACCCGAGCCACCAGATCGTCGACGAAAAGTAACCCCGAAGCGACGGCCTTGTATCGAGCGTCTAGCGTGCCCTGAAAACCGTCAGACGGCGATAAGCATATCAGTTCACCACGCCCCCATGCCCCACCGTTGATGGGAGAGGGACTTGGTCAACCCCCCGACGGCTGACCTCGCGGGCTATGCCGTCTACCTGGCCGCGGTCTTTCTGCCGGGGCTCGGCCTGGGCGAGCTCCTCGATGTGTGGCCCGATGACAAGTCAGTCGCGGACGTCCTGGCCTATGCTCTGGGATTGGGGCTGGCACTGGACACGCTCGTCCTGTTCGTCAGGACTTCGGGCTTTACCGTCGCGGGCTACGTCCTGAAGGGGATTGACCTGGGGACGGTGTACTCCCTCATCGGTCTGGGACTTGTCTTCCTCTTAGCATCAGCGGCCTGGAGAAGGAAGCTCACATTCCTCGTCAGGCCGCAGAAGGTCGACTTCGCGCTTCTACTGCCGATTCTTGTCATAGTCATCATCGAGGCCCTCTATTTCGCGAAGTACCCATACTTCCCGAGGAACGAGAGCGAGGATTTCCAGAACCACGCCCAGTACGTGATTTCGCTGATTTCCGGGGCTCAGTCGTCGATACCCACCGGCATTCTGTATTACGCTGTCCACTTCCAGCTGGCGTCGGCCCTCCTCCTCGTGGGAGGTGAGCCCTTGGTGACCGTGCAGCGAACAATGGCACTCCTGGTTGCTCTATCCCCGCTGATGTTTTACGCGGGGTCGAGGGCTATCTTCTCCAGAAGGCTGCCCGCCCTTGTTGTAACTGCGGTCTATGCTCTCTCCGGGACGATCTGGTTCGTCTCCGCCTTCATCACAGGGCTATTCCCGAATTTCTTTGGTATACTGGCGGTGCTGTTCTTCGTGACGATCTACACCGAGGTCTCCACCCACTTCAGTGAGAAGCGGTACTGGATTCCTTTCCTTCTGTCCCTGATAATGCTCTATCTTTCGCACTTCACGGCTCTTACGATTTTTCCAGCGTTGCTACTCCTTCCGATCATCCAGTACGCCCGGAAAAGGAAGGACACGCTGCGGTACGTGGCCCTGAGCGTGGTGTTGGTGGTGCCCGTAGGAATTGTCTTGGCGGCATATCCCAGCATCCTTAGTCTGCTGCTGAGGATAGCCGAAGCAAGCGGGGGACTCGTAGGCATCAGCACAACCCTCTCGGGAGCCCTCTCGCCCGTGCCCATCCTAAGCTTCATTGCCGCCGACGTCTACGACGACATTGCCTTCGTCTTCCTCTTCGCGTTCACGGCAGTCTACCTCCTGAAAGGCCTGCGTGGGCAAAGGAGTATGGCCTGGATACCTCTTCTTTGGTTTGCGACGATAGTCGCAGCTACCGCATTCACAACAGACGTTTGGCGCTACTCATACGAGGCGCTCGTGCCGCTTACACTCATGGCGGGCTACGGCCTGTTTGCACTGCTCCCCAAGCCGGGTCAGGCGCCCCGTGGACTGAGAACGAGGCAGAGGTCGGGGGCCGGGTTCGGGCGTTACTTTACCACAGTCGTAGTCCTTGCCCTGCTCCTGGTCCCCATAGTGGCCACCTCTTGGACAGAGGTTTCGACAGCCGACGCCATCAACAACCCCGGCGACTCGGCCACAGCGCAGACTTCCGTCTACACCGCTATGTTCTGGCTCAAGGGGAATACCCCGAATGGTTCGATCTACTTCTCGGCGACCGATTGGAGGTTCACGTATGCGAACTTCATAATCTCTCGTCATACGTACTCACCTTCCGCGGGGACGTGCTTCACGGACCCGCAGTCGACCATCGCAGCAGCCCGCAACCACAGTGCGAACTACATCATCGTGACGAACCTTGAGACGTGCTCCCTGCCGGCGAGCCTAGGTAGCGGCCTTTGGGACTCCCTGCAGCCCACTTCAAACCTGACCCTCGTATACCAGGACATCGACGTCAAGATATTCAAGATTGGTTGACATGATCCCGGGTTCCAATAGGGAGGTTTGCCATCTGAACATGCTGGTGGTAACGCCTTAACGACCGTGCACCATGGGGTCTTGGATGTCTGACAGGTTCGTCGAATACTGGGAAACATCCGTTCCTTGGACATTCAAGGGGGAGAAGATGCCCTACGAGAAGAGGAGGGCTCTAAGGTACTCTCTCCAAGATTACATGCAAGAAGAGATCAGGTTCGACTCATTTCGCGGAAAGCAACTGCTCGAGGTAGGGTCGGGGTCGGGGATAGATTCAGCTGAGTTCGCCCGGCACGGAGCCAGTGTCGTCAGCCTTGATTTTACGGAAACTGGTGTCACTGGCACCAAGCACCTCTTCGAGGAAGCCGGGTTGGTGCCAAACGTGGTCAGGGCAAGCGCCCGTCAGCTTCCGTTCAGGGACGGGGCCTTCGACGTGGTCTATTCCTTCGGCGTCCTGCATCACATCCCCGACGTGGAGCCGATAGTTGCCGACATCGCGAGGGTTGTGAACAAGAATGGCGAGGTGATACTGATGCTTTACAACAAGGATAGCCTGCTCTATGCTTACTCGATCCTCTTCTCGCACAGAGGCGAGGGGCTTACGGAGGACCAGCTCATCTCCAAATACAGCGAGCGGATCCTCGGTTGCCCCTATACCCGGGTGTACACGAAGCAGGAGGCGAGGGCCCTGTTGTCTCCGTTCTTTGAAGAGACCGACGCTTCGGTCCG
>DATFYS010000134.1:0-2859 GCA_035314885.1 Nitrososphaerales archaeon
GAGCGCCTCTAGGTCTACTCTCCCTCTGCGATCGAATGGCGTAAGCAGTGCCGTGAACAGCCCATGGATTTTCTCCGCAGGACCGCCCTTCAAACGGGCGGGGACAGTACTGTCCCGACTTATGCATTTGCTGCGAGGACCCATGGCTCGTTTACTCCAGCAAGACCATGAAGCAACCGGAACCTTGTCGTCGAAAGTCTTGCTTCACGCGTGACGGACGTTATTGGCACAATTCTCACACTTGGGAATCATGTTCTTTCATTATATAGCAAATCCCGAGGCGGGTCAATCAAGAATATGCAGTCACAGGATAATTTAGGAACACAGAACCTACCCTATTCCACACGGCACACGCTGCCGCTGAAGACACTGACATGGAGCACCGTGGCCATCACGCTGGCAATGGCCCTCCTCTATCCCCTTCTTGGCTTCCCTATCTCCATGGTCAACAGCTTTAGCCAGTCGATGTATTTCCACAGCATAGGGATCGGCCTCGCCGCGCTTGGTGTCTACCTAGTTATCGGGGCATTCGACCTCGAAGTAGAGGAGCCGAAGATCGACTTCCCTCTCTCGGCCAGAGCCTGGGTGTCGGTCCTCTTTGGAGCAGTCGGAGGCGTAATCCTCCTTTTCCCCGCACTCAACTCCGCACTTCCTGATGTCTCGCTAGCGATGTACGTGGTCGCCTTCATCCTCCTCGCTGACGTCGGGGGCGCCCTCTACATCGAGCTCATGCTGATGCCCAGGAAGAGATACGGAGGTTACAACCCCAGGGGCGGCTACTTCCGGCGAATGTTCCCATTCACCAAGGAGAATAGAAAGGCATACTCAGGCCTCGGCGTGACCTACTGGCTCGCCATCGCAACAATCGGCTCGGCTTTCATTGCTGGTCTCATCGGCTTCGCCTTGCTATGGGTCTCGATATTCGGAGCCTCGATATTCGCGCCTATCATCAGCTACCTCGGCACCGACGCACCTGGGTTCATGGGAGGAGTCCTCGATCCTCACTCACATGAGATGGCTCTCGCATTGATGGCGGGGATAGTGGCCATCGCAGTCCAGCAGTACGGGGTCCTGGACGCCCTGTCAGGCATCAGGAAGAACATAGCTCGCGCCGGACTGTGGATAATGTTCGTCGCAGTCATCGCATGGACTGTGGTCTTCCTCGACATCGCGTTCAACAACTTCTCTCCGCCCACACTCCTCGCCAACGGAATGAACGGCATCGCTGGCGATGACATGACCATGGCCGTCACGGCCATAGGTGCAATGATACTGGTGGTCCCGATGGCATTCGCCAAGATAGGAACGGAGAAACGACCATTCTGGAAGGACAGCATACGACTATCGCTCATAGGGACCTGGGTCCTAGCTGTAATCGTCAACATCGCCGCAGGATTCTACATTGAGATGCACGAGGATGTCTTTAGTACCACCCTCTCGGCCAACGACGGGAACTTCGGTCAGCTTCAGTCCCTCGTCGGGATTTTCGTCCTGTCGGCCGCAGCCCTTGTCCTGCTTGCCGTTGATCAGACCAAGGTCTCCGGTTCGATAAGACGTTACATCGGCGAAGGGATGGGAGCGGGGCTGGTCCTCACTTCAATTGCTGGCCTTTCCTGGGTGTTCATCGACCCGAGCACCTCAGGGTTTGTCTTTGCCGCCGACATTCTAGGCCTTTTCCTCATCGGGACGGCAGGTACCCTCACCATGGTCTCAATTCTGCGCAGCAAGGAGCAGCCCACAGTCCTGACGCATCCAATCGGTTCAAGGAGTCCAGTCCGGGGCGGCTAACCCCGGCCTGGCTTCCCAGATTTTCTACGCTTTCAGCGGGTCAACCAGCAGCGCTGCTTCGACTACACTGGTGTGGTCGCTGGGGCCGAAACGAAAGCCCTCGAATCGACCGCGTAGGTTTGACCCCCCTTTGCAATCAGGGGGTTAATCTCGATCTGTTCAATGGACGGGTTCTCTACCATTATCCTTGAAAAGCGCGAGATTAGCTCACCCAACTTCCTTACGTCTACCTTTGGGCCGCCCCGGTAGCCTTCCAGTATTGGGCTCAACTTAGTCTTCGCGATCATTTCTCTCGCCTCCCGGAGGCTTACGGGGGCCACCGCCATTGAGTAGTCGCGCGTGAGCTCGGCGTATGTTCCCCCGAACCCGAAGAGGACGGTGGGTCCGAAGGTTGGATTGCGGGTCCCTCCGACGATCATTTCAATTCCGCCCTTCACCATCTCCTGGACGAGCACTCCTTCGAAGTGTATCTTCTTCTTGGCTGACAGGGTTCTCAGCCCGGAGAAGCCGGATGCAAGCCTGCTCATGTCCGGGATGTCGAGGAGGACAGCGCCTGCCTCGGTCTTGTGAATCAGGCCGCTGGACAGCAGTTTGGCGGCCACCGGGAATCTGACTCTTCTTGCCCGCCTCAGGTCCTGGATAGAGCTGACGACGATAGATCTCGGCTGAGCTATGCCATACCTTCCCAGAAGTCCCCTGATGGTGGGCTGATCGAGTTGTCCCTTCTTGCGGCTGATCCGGTGGAAGATGTCGGTCTTTCGGACCTCGGCAGGAGGGCTGGCGTTCCTTCTCAGAACCGCGTAGGAAACGGCGGCCCAAAGCGCGCGCACAGCCCTCTCCGGGGTCGGGAAGCTCGGAACTCCTCTCCGGAGGAAGTCCCTGTGGAGCCGGGACGCCAGGGGAGAACGTCCGATTACACAGACGGAGACGGGCTTTCCCGACTTCTGGATCACCTGTGACAGACGTGTCGAGATGTCGTAATCTATGGCCGGAGTCTGGTGCGTCGGAAGAAGCAGTGCCACATCGTATTCGTTGTGGTTCAGAAGGGATCCAGCCATTTCGACGAACTCG
>DATFYS010000135.1:0-4190 GCA_035314885.1 Nitrososphaerales archaeon
TTGTCGGCCCTTTTGTTGGCAATCAACGCGTCGATGGCTTCCAGCCTGTCGCTTACCTTCGCCCCGCCGAGGACGGTGACGTAGGGTCCCTTCTCGACCGAGACGATCCTGTCAAGCATCCTCAACTCGTGGCCGACGGTCCTCCCGGCGCAGGTCGGGACCAGCCCCGCGAAGCCCACGATCGTCGGCGAGGCCCTGTGGGCGGTTGAGAATGCGTCGAGGACACATGCCTGGACGTGCTCGCGTATCCTTCGGACAAGGAAGGTCCTCTCCGCATCGGCAGGCTTGTACTCCTGGTTCTCTTCAGCCGTGAACCTGAGGTTGTCAATCAGAAGGACCTCGCCCGCAGCGAGCGAGTCCATTTTCTCCAACGCTGTCGGCCCGAAGACGTCTTCGACGAACTTCACCGGCTTGCCAAGTATCTCCTGAAGCTCGATTGCGTGCTGAGAGAGGCTGACGTAGTCCGGCCTACCCACCCTCCCCTGGTGGGACGCGACGACGACCCTGGCGTCCGCAAGGTCTCTGATCGTGACCGCGGCTTCCTCAAGGCGCGTGCGCTCGATTAGCTTTCCCGTCTCAGGGTGCACCGGGGTGTTGATGTCTACTCGGAGGAAGACCACCTTGTCCTTTAGGTCGAGGTCCTCGAGCGTCAACATCCTCATTGGCATAAGCCGTTAGTGGCCTCCCATGAAGGCGTGAAGGGTGGGGCAAATAAGCCTTGGCGGCCGAGATATCGCGTCAGCCGCAAAAGAGGCGCAAGCCTTGAACTCCGGCCGATAGACGACGATCCAGTCTTCAAGATCTACATGGCGAAGTTCAACAGGTCAGACAGGCCAATCCCGCTGGAGCAGCCGGCGCGCTGTGGAGACGCTGAGGGCATTAGGGAACCGCCTTATGTATGCAGTTCCTCGAAAGCGACATCTGATTTCAAATGAGTGAAACTGCAAAGACGACGGGTGGCAAGAACATGCATGCCATCATCTTAGCCGTGATTGGATTGATTGCCGTGATTGCTGGAGGAGCGATAGTGGCCATTCCCGGCGCTCCACTGCGAGGATCGGGCGCTGGCACTCTCCTCATTGTGTTGGGATTGGTGCTGTTCTTCATCGCGTATCTCAGATTCACTCGCAAGCGAGCCTAGTCGCGCCAACCCCTGCTCCTCTCCTTATCGGACACCCAAACCCAACAGCCTTGCTGGAGTCCGTCATCGAGGACGTCTCGACAATACTAAGGCATCTTCAGGAAACGACCCTGATCGTATCCCTCAATCTCACTCTTGAACTGTGTCTTTATGCCGGGAAGAAGGCGTCACAGTCATCTACCGCTGTTAGGATAACTCCGTTGAAGCGGGCAGCAAAGACTCGCGCTATCTTAACGCCGCCGCCGCCCAGAACTGGCTAGGCGACGCCGAGCAGGAGGGTGGTCGCGCCGCTGAAAACGGCGAGAACCCCAAGGGAGAAGGTGAGGAGCGCGATCTTGCTGCTCCCGGCAGCCTTCAGGAGTATCCTGATGAACCCTACACCGATGAGCACCGTGACCAGGATCGCGATGGCTATTGCCTGCGGGGACACGATGCTCACGACTGATGAGATCTGCGTGGTGGAAAGCAGAACTGTGACAGCCGTCGCCCCTACCGAAGCCGGAATCAGGGCGATGAACGACAGCCTGAACGAATCCTCCGGCTTCACCCCTAGCAGGAGCATCGCCGACACGGTCGCCCCCGACCGGCTAACTCCTGGCAGAGCAGCCACCCCCTGGGCCAGTCCGATTATCACCAAGTCCCTGAGGCTGAGCTCCTTGAGCCCCTTCCGGGGGACGAACCGCCCCTTGGCCAGCTTGATCAGGATTCCGTCCCCGATGAGGATGCACCCCAGGGCCAGCATCGGCACCCCGAGCACAGGGCCTGAAACCGTCTCTGAGACTACTTTGTAGATTGCCACCCCCAGGACGGCGGTAATCAGAGTGACGATCACCAGGTACTTCAGGAGAAGGCGCCCCTCTTCGTCCCCGCGCCCCACCAGAGCCTTGAGTACCCGCCAGACTTCGCTCCTGAAGTAGAACAGCGCCGCGAAGAAGGTCCCGGCTTCAAGGAAGAGCCCGAACGCGTAGGCCTGGGAGAACGAAAGGAGGCCGGGAAAGAGGAATGTGGAGGCGATGATGATCTGTGTCTTGCTGCTTATCGGGAGCCACTCGCTGATTCCCTGCACGACCCCAAGTATCACTCCAATCAGCCAGTTGGTCATGGAATCGGAGCAGCTCCCCAGACTTCATGTTTAAAGGGTTCTTTCTGAGTAGAGACCTGGTCGCTTGAACAGCGAGACCCTCACCAACGTCTTCTGGGGCCTTTTCCTGGTCTGGTTCGGAGCGGTGGCGTTCGTGAACAAGGGGGACTTCGTCACCCTCGTGAACGGGTCGAGCTACAGCGCGCTCCTGGGGCTCGGCACAGGGCTTCTTCTGCTGGCGATGAACTTGGTTAGGAATTCCCTAAGGATGAAGGTTGGCTCTCTCACCCTCGGCCTCGGGGTGATACTAGCGGTCTTCTATGCGCCCCAGGTCTTCCTCGGCATCAGCGCTCCTCTTCTCCCCACCCTTCTGATAATCCTCGGGGTCGCCCTCGTCATCGGAGCACTGCGTTCGAGGGACTTCCGAGCGGACTGATTGCTAATTCCGAGGGGTCATCCGACGAACCCGTGAGAGCGGTAGTGCACTACATAGAGCTCCTCGTACTGGGTGACGAAGCCGCAGAAAGGGCACTTCATCAGGTTTGGGGGGAGCCTCTCGACGCCTCTCGAGTGGGATGCCGCGAGCGGGTCGGGTGAGCGCACGATGATGGTGTCGCCTTCCACCTCGAAGGAGTAGTGCGAGGCATCATTCCGCCTGGCGAGGAAGTCTGCGACAGCGGCTTCGACCGCCCTCTCGTCCGGGGCCGGTCCAGACACGGTATCGAATGCGATCTTTCTTCCCTTCGGAAGGGCGATCGCCTTTCCACCGAGGGCGCCGGTGATCTCTCCGGCAAGGGCCAGCTGCTCGTCACCGGTCAGCTCCGTGCAGTCTATCTCCAAGCCTGCCACCCGCCTAGCTCTGCAGGTGCGTCTCTATCGACGTTGATATCAAGCACGATAGCGACCATCCCTGCCCGACCATCCCTGCCCGACCATCCCTGCCGCCGGTTGGCGGGTTAGGACTGTATTATGTCGTTCCAGCCCTTCGCAATCTGCCACGCCTTCTTGACGAACCCCCCTGACGGGGCCCTCTCGGGAATCTGCTGCAGTCTGAGCTGGTACACTGCGACCGTCTTCCTCTTGTGGGAGTCCCAGACCAGGACGTCCTTCTCTACGAACCCGAGGTCCATCAGCTTCCGGAGCAGCTTGGTGTAGAAGTTGTGGTAGCTGTACTTCACCCCCATCCTGCCGGTCTCGAGCTCCTTCGCGAAGAACCTCATCTCGCGCTTCGTCATGGACAGGGTCGGACTCGACTTCATCTTGTCTATGACGAGCCTCACCGCCTTCAGGGTGTCCTTCCGGTCCCCGAACAGGAGTCCCAGAGTGTCCCCCCGGCTGACGGTCTTGTCGTCCCAAAACAGCTTGAGGCTCTTGGCGGGCATCCGACCCTGTTCCCCTCCGGGGTAGCAATTTAGCCGCATACGCAAGAATAGTTTAGCACGAACTCAAATGGCTCCGCGGACGCCCGGCCACACGATAGGCGTTTCAAAGCCCGCCACCATGCTTATATGCTGTCCTTTCAACGGGGGTCGGAACTTGCAGATTAACTATCGGGCCAGGAGCGGAGTTTCAACGGTCGTGATTGCGGTTGTTGCAATCCTTATCGTGGCGGCGGCAGGAGCTACAGCGTACTTCCTGTATGCTTCCCCGGCGCCATCGCAGGGCCAGACAACGGGGGCCATGACCAGCTCGACTTACTTGCCTCCAACTTCAGCTACCAGTTCGCAGATGGCCGGAACAACCACGGCTGAGACCAGCATGGCTTCAAGCGCCACTTCCACCTCCGGTTCTGTGTATCTGCCTACGAACAGTACCGCCATTTTCCGCATATTCTCCGCGATGACGGTCCAACTCTCCTCGACGGGCACCAACCATTCTGAAGTGTCGACGATGTCGTATCGCAAGGTTGGAACGCAAGTCATCAACGGCGTTCCCGCGACCGAAATGAATTTCACTTTCAGCAGCGGC
>DATFYS010000136.1:0-5359 GCA_035314885.1 Nitrososphaerales archaeon
TCTCGTGGTAGAGCTTGTCCAGGTCGTCGGCAGCGCGGAGGTCCTTCGATCGCAGAGCGTTGTTCGCCACCGCCGTCGCGTGGTAGGTCCTGAACACCTTGGCGGTGAGCCCCGGCACGATGGACGAAAGGTACTGGTTGACCATGGTCGAGTCGATGTGATGGAAGATCTCGTCGTCCGGCTTCTTCTTTGAGGTAAAATCGCTGAGGTTCCGAACCACACTCTGCTCAGAAGGCTCGAGGAGCAGGTCCTTCTTCCACCTCACGCTGTCCTTGCCCAGAAAGTCGAACTTCACCTTGTTTGTATCCACTTTGACGTGCTCGACCCTTAGCGTGCTTGCTCCGACCGTGTCAACCTCGTCCTCGTCCTTCTCGTCCCCCACCCTCATTCCCAGCACGTCGATCAGGTAGGAGGCGGTTGCAACCTGCTTGATCCTGGGGTCCTTCGAGTCAAGGTCCTTCAGGATCCGGGCGCGGATCCTCTGGAGGTTGGCCCCCACCTTCTTGGCCTTGTCGTACTTCTCCCGGTTCCTCGTCTGCTGGATGGGGGTGCTCTCGTGCAGCCAGACGTACTTCTCTTTGTGGGTGAGCTTGTCAATCCACTTCGCCATCCACATGGAGTTATAGTCATGGACGACTTTCTTCCATTTCCCCGGAGGAACCTTGGCAGAACGGTCGAGGTTGAGAATGACGTCGCTCTGGATGACTCTCGGCTTCCATTTGCCCCGAAGCGGGTGCGAATTGTGGACGACGAAGGAGTTTGCTACGAAGTTTGGATCTCGTTGGTCACCCATAGAGACATCATAGGTCATCGCTTTACCTTCCTTCCTGATTTCAAGCACATGCTCGAGAGAATATAGCGCAGAGTCTAGAATGTGCAGACCCGACCAGTCCCACCTCTTGAGTAACTCGTTCGCTTGGCCGCCCAAAATGTAGGGCCTGGCTCTCTTTCCCTTCATTGACCCCTGGGAATCAAGAAGCCGAAGAACCGAAGAATTCTCACTTATGAAGAAGCGGTAGGCTCTTGACTCGCTAAACCCGTGATTGTCCCGCCAAGTCAGATTGGATACCTGCAAACCCGCACTGATTGCCAACTCCCTCAAGTCTTCTATTAGCCGCCGATTGGGTGTTTCGAATCCGAATGAACCGTACTCTACGCCCTTGATTTCTTTGGTGAAGAAGTTCCCATCGGCATCCAAGTAGCCTCGAAGGAACGAGCATTTCAAATCGTCAGCGAGACCGAATACCCAAGAGGGCACTCTCTTGGTCAGGGCGCTTCCGGTCACGCCCATTGATTCGAGTACGTCGGCGAATTCTCTGGAATAAACCGAGAGAACCTGTGAGTTTCCCCCAGAGTGTGGACGAGAGGTGGGCACTATTCCGAAAACATCCTCACATATCTTGGCATATCTGTCAAGGATACTAGAGTGTCCCTCCGAGAACGAAATGTTGGCCCTAATGCCGTCGCTACGTTTCCCGGTATGACCGTCTCCTAAGTAGTAGCCCAGCACGCGAGCTAGATTCGGAGTTATGATCGTATGCTCAAATGTTCTCTTTGCCGAGTTACTGAATTTTCTCGTTCCTTGGACAGTGTATCGCTTCGTCACTACCACATAGTCATTCCTTTTCAGCTGAGCCAGCTCTACCCAATTGAGCGTAGCTCGATTCCTTTCTCTGGTGAATTGACCTCTACTATTCCTGCGGTCAACCCTGTTCACTCGGAGAGTGAGAAAAGGATGGTTGTCAGTAGCAAGAATAGAGTGAGTTCTTGTTCTAAGACGAAGAACGGGCCTTACTCCTTGACTAGCGACACTCTCTACTCTCTTGTAGAACATGTTATCAGACCCATGACGAGTCGCTATCATGTCACCCGGCCCAACTTCTTCGACATGCCTGGGTCCCGAAGAGGTCATCACAATCGTATCGCCTGAGACGCACCCCCGCCCCATGAAGAGCCCGGGAGGTTCCACCATCCAGTTCGCAATCTCCACCTCTTGGCCGTCGAGGACAGCCTTCCCATGCATGGCCTTCAGCTCCTCCCTTCGCTCCTTCCTCTCTGCGGCGAGTGCCTTCTTCTCCTGCTTCGAGATCGATTCCTTGGCCGCCTTCTCTTTGTCGACCTTCGAGAAGAGTTCGCCGAAGTCGACGTCGGAGTAGCGGGAACCCCTGCACCAGTCAGGGAGTTCCTTCACGAAATCCCTCATGAAGTTCGCCGCGAACGTCGGGTCCTGCACGTACGGCGTGTCCTTCTTCTTGGCCAGGGCGTAGGCCATCTCCTCGGCGAGCGGGGTCAGAGCCACCTGTCTCCCCTTCACCCTGATCGAGAGCCCTTCGGCTTTGTATGGGTCGGGGAACGATACTCCGTTGTGCGAAAGGGTCTTCCAGTAAGCGGTCATGAATCGGTTGGCACCGATGTTTCGTCGGAGATATTTAAAATTCCCAGAGCCGCGAGCCCGGGGACTGTTAAATACGCGCACGAAGCGCCTTGTCTCTGACCTGGATTTGTGGCTGGATTTCGACAGAGAGAAGGTCCCGCGTCTGAGGGAGCCCGCCATGGTGGTGGCGGTCTCCACGTCGATGCCACAGTACAGGGCACTCTATTCCCAGGCGAGGGAGCTCGGCGAGTACCTGCTGAAGACTCTGCAGTTCGAGAAGATCGCGACCGTCCGCTCCTCTGCTTTCCCTCCGGAGGTCCTCGTCGGGGAGGATGGGATCTCAGCGCTCCCAGAGTGCCATTTCTACCTCAAGAAGGGGAAGAAGGACCTGATTCTTTTTGCCGGCGATGCGAGCCCGATGGAGGACCAGTACGGGTTCGCTCATTTCTTGCTGGAGTATGCAGAGGAACTGGGGGTGGGGGAACTTTACTCGGTGGGGACCAGGTGGGCCGAGAACCCGGTCCCTCCTGAAGCTGACCCGGTCCCCAATGGCTTTGCAACGGATGCCATCGGTGTGGCCAAGCTGAAGAAGGCAGGGGTGAGCATCATCAAAGAAGAGCCGGCGCCTTTCTTCGCGTCGATGGTGGTCGCTCTGTCGAAGGATTACGGAATACGGGGGTACAAACTGTCGGTCGACCACGGCGAACCGATCCCCCACGCCAGGTCTGTGGCCAAGCTGTTGGGAGCGTTTTCATCCCTATCAGGGATCGAGGTCCCGTTGGAGGGGCTGGGGGTCAAGCCTGGACAGCCCGTCGCCCAGAGGCAGCCGGGCGACGCCACGATATACCATTAGGCGTACTACTGGACTGTCTCGGCCTCCTGGTCGAGGGCATCCAGCTCAGGGGCGAAACCCCACTCTCGGGCAAGCTTGTCGGCCTCAGCCTCCCTCTCGGCGGACTCCTCTGGTCTGACGTGCTCGTTGAGCCAGGCGTGGGCGAGCTCGTGGGCTATCACCCCCTCGGCAGCTTTGTCGGAAAGTGCGTCCAGGAGTTCAGAGTAGAACGTGATCGTCTGGACAGGACGGGATAGAACCATCAGGTATCGGACGTCGAAGTACCTCGTCAGCCCCACGGTTCTCTTGGTGGGACGAGAAGAAAGGTTCACAGAGCGGACGGTGGTTACTCGCGGAACCGAAGGCGGGGGACGCGACAAAGCATCGCGGAGGATGCGGAGAAAACGAGGGTCGGTTGCAGAGACCTTGACTTCGCCCTCCAAAAGAGGAATCGATTTGCTCATTTCCCCATTACCCGGGGGCCTGTCCCGCTTGCTTCATCTGAGATCGAGCGCCTTTGGCCAGCCTTCTCGCTGCGGTAGCAAAGACGAGCCCCACCCAGTATGGCGCGTAGGAGATGGTCTGGTCCAGACCAAGCTTGTATGCGGAGTAGCCGAATGAAGCCGGGAGGCCGATTAGTCCTGCCCCGCCACCTAGGAGGATCACGATTCTTCCTGTCCTGGAGTGCCCCGAGGCGAGAATCATCCCACCTATGATCACGGTAATCCCTCCCAGGGCACTGATCAACTCGAGGGCTGAGATGGCCAACGAAGCGGCCCCCGCTTCAAAACCGGTGAGGAAAGGAAGGATCTCCTGGCCCACTGCCCTGTAGAGAAGACTACTGGACGCATACCCGCTCCAGACCATCAGGAAAC
Organism: Nitrososphaerales archaeon; assembly: GCA_035314885.1. Taxonomy (GTDB): domain Archaea; phylum Thermoproteota; class Nitrososphaeria; order Nitrososphaerales; family Gagatemarchaeaceae; genus UBA183. The sequence continues at coordinate 4,082 of DATFYS010000136.1, forward strand.
CTCCGACCATTGCGAGCAAGCCGCTGATCCAGAGCCTAGTGCTTGTCATCTGCCGCTCCTGTCATATGGCAAGCTCCCCGGAATTAAGGTGGCAGATGTGGTAGGCGCTCGTGATTAGGTAGGCCTCATGGCCGAGCCGGTTGAACTCTCGCACTCCTCTGGGCGACCAGCTCCTGCCCCTTCGAGTGGCTGGTCTTACACATGACCACCCCACTCTGAGCACTACCCTAGTGCCCCCCGGGTCTGATGCAGGGGAGGTCCGCCGAAAACTCCAGGTCGTTCTCGAGGAGCGCTGCGAAGAAACGCCCTAGGTGATTCCTGCTGACGAGGTAGTCGCAGTCAAGGGTCCCCTTCGACCAGTCGTTCTTTATCCCGATTCCGACGTCGACTAGAGCGAACGCTGAATTGTCTGCCGGGGTGTCCCCGATGTAAATCACCCCGCCATTGATTCCCAGCATCTGTCGTAGAACTCCGACCGCCACTCCCTTGTCATGGCGTCGGGGAATAATGTCCAGCATTGGATATAAGGAATAATACAAGACTTGCAACCCTAATCCTCGAATTCTTGCGATATTGGTGTTCAGGAATTCGGTTCCTGGAGCATCCTTTTGCTTCCATTCGATGCAAACACCGCAGACCTCACCCGAGGACGTCCTCTTCACTTCGACGTAGGGATGGTTCGGCATACCTCTGGCGAGTTCAAGGGCACCGGAGAAGTCGGGGAGGGGAGTCTCGACCCTTCTCTCGCCTTCCTTCAGGATGGTCTCGACACCATAGACACACGCCCAAGCGTCTGCAAAAGGGGTACGACCTCCGACTGACGCGTAGTCTTTCGCCGTGACGATCGCGACGGGGATTGATTCGTGGATTCGCCAGATCGTTTTGGCTAGGCTGGGCGGGACCCTGGAACGGTTTCTGGGGACGTTGAGGGGAGCAAGGGTCCCGTCGTAGTCGCAAAAGAGCCCACGGATCTTCAACCAGCTCATCGCCGGCGCTGCAGTCTAAAGGCATTTTACCATCGAAGGGAAGGTCCTCCTGATAGGATGCCTGAGCCACCACCGGGGGAGGAGCCGATCCTCGAGATAGGAACCGGGCCCGATGGGCCTTTTGCGGTCGAGGCCAACCTCGTCGCGACGGGGAGGACCTGCGTCCTCGGGAGCAGCGGGAGCGGCAAAAGCTACACTGTGGGGGTGTTGTGCGAGGAGCTCTGCAGGAACCAGGTTCCGTTCACGATCGTCGACACCGAAGGGGAGCACACTGGTCTGAAGGAGAAGTTCG
>DATFYS010000137.1:0-6463 GCA_035314885.1 Nitrososphaerales archaeon
ATCTTCCTGTCGCTGAGGACGTACTCCTCGTCTATCCCCAGGACCTCGGAGTCGTAGAGGGGCTTCATGAGCGGGATGAGTTTCGCGTCAGGCCCCATGGTGATGGCGACTGTCTTTCCCCCTATCCTCCTCTTCAGGAAGTCGGCTGCCTCTACCGCCTTCATGTCGTGCGGGTTCAGAACGAGGTCCATCGCCTCCCGGTTGAGAACCCCTCCGACCTGGACTACCTGGGTGGTGCGTGCGGGAACCCCTTTGAGAAGCACCACAATCAGCAATTCGATTCGACGGCCGATGACGTCTGTTTTTAGAGATTGCTGCCTATAGGGTCAGGGTAGAGATGGCTTCGCGAAGGGTGTCTGCTCCCTTGTTGAACCAGTCTCGTTCCTTGTCAGAAAGCTTGAGCTCGTAGATCTTCTCCACACCCCCGGCCCCCAGCTTCACTGGCACCCCGATGCATAACCCGTTCAGCCCGTACTCGCCTTCCAGGTAGGTTGAGGCGCACAGCACCTCCTTGGAGTCCCTCACAATCGCTTCGGCCATCCTTGCAACCACCTTCCCGGGTGCGAAGATCGTGGCCCCCTTCTTTGAAATGACCTCCGCTGCGACCTTTCTAGTGTCGTCGATGGCCTGCTGTACCTCGTCCTCGTTCAGTAGGCTCGTCAACGGGACCCCGCTGACATAGGTGTGGCTGGCCACCGGGATCATGTTCTCCCCGTGCTCTCCCATTACGAGGGAGGTGATGGAAGACCGGGAGACCCCGAGCTTCTTCGCCAGGACGTACTTGAAGCGGGAGTTGTCAAGGACCCCTCCCTGACCCACAACCCGGGCCTTGGGGAACCCTGAGACCTTGTACGCGACATAGGTCATCGCGTCCATGGGGTTGGTTACCATCAGGATCACGGAGTCGGGGGCGTACTTCCCGACCTCCTTGGTCACCGAGCTAATGATTCCAGAGTTCTTCGACAGGAGGTCCATGCGGGTCATCCCCGGTTTGCGTGCGAGCCCCGCTGTGATGATGACCAGGCTTGCCCCCCTGAGCACTGAGAAGTCTGTGGAGCCTGTGACGCTCACGTCGACGCCGGCATCGGCAAGTCGGTGGCTGATGTCAAGAGCCTCCCCTTCGGCAAGACCAGGGATGATGTCGACCAGCGAAAGGTCGTCGACCCCTGTTGAGGCGATTTCGAGGGCAGCTTGGGCGCCAACCTTGCCCGCCCCGGCGAACCCGATCATGTGGTGCGCCCTGTCCTTATCTGATATAAACCGATAGCCCTCTCAAATCATTTCGACCGTTTTAACCGGTGGCAGGTCCACCAGGCCCCCAGAGTCAATCAATTTCACGGACCTCCCATTCACCTTTTGATCAAGAATCGCTTCCTGCTTTATGCAAGTTTGGAAACCTCTTACCTGTTTGTTGACCAATCCTGCCGTGCAGCCTGTACGGAACAAAAGTGCTAAGGCAATCAAATCGGCGACCTTCAGGTACAATGCCTCAGAAGATCTCTCTCAAATCTTTGAAGACTTCCGTATGATGTGTAACGACGCAATCAGAATCGCTATCAATGAGAAGCCAAAGAACAAGCTGCACCTCATTGAACTTTCGTATCCCCACTTGAAGGCATACGGCCTTCATACTCACTATGTTCTCTCTGCCTGCGAAGTTGCATATGCTGTTTACAAGAGCCGGAGAGATGGATCGGTGCCCTTCGTTAAGAAAGCGTTCCTGAAACTAGACAACCAAACATACAGGCTCAATCATATGCTCTTGCGAATCCCAACCAAGCCTCATCAATACACGTTCCTGACCCTTCAGGGCTCTGATTACCATCTTCGCCTGATTGATGATCCGGATTTGAAGAAAGGCTCGCTTACAATTACCAGTCGAGCCGTGATCATCGCCTTGACAAAGGAGGTAGAGCCATTCGAACCCATCGGCTACATCGGAATAGACCTCAATGAGAAAAACGTGACAGTATCAGCCACCGATGGCTATTGTCACCAATTCGATGAACTGAGTCAGGTTGTCGAGATAAAGGAGAGGTACAGGGAATTGAGACGCAAAGTGTCAAGGGTGACGAGAAATGACAACAGAGTCAGCAAGGATCTATTGGCAAAGTATGGTCGCAGAGAAAGGAATCGTACTGTTCAAAGGATTCACAAAGTCACCAAGCTAGTCGTCAACTATGCCGAGAATCACAGACTTAGCATCAAGATGGAGAGGCTCGCTGGAATCAGGAAACTTTACAGGAGAGGCAATCGACAAGCAAAATCTCACCGGGGCAAGATGAACACTTGGGTCTATCACCTGACCCAGAGACAGATCGCCTACAAGGCACAGTGGGATGGGATTTCTTACTACATGGTCAATCCACGAGGTACGTCCTCATACTGCCCGGATTGTGGCTCCCGCGTTGCGCCACTGGCAGACAGGAAGCTGTACTGCCGGATGTGCGACAAGACCTGGGATAGGGACGTGCTCGCATCAAGGAACATAATGGCCTGCGCGGTTCCGCAGACTCGGCCCTTCAGGGGAAGCGGTGAAGGGGAACGAGGCGGCGACGGCTCTAATCCCTCGAGCAGATGGAGGGAAGTTGGCATCGACGGAACACCGCCGAAGAGCTAACAGAACCAAACCGGTTTCGAAGTACCTACAGACGGAGCCCGAAAGACTCGGCGAAGTCTTCGAAGCCCTGGTAGGCCACCAGGAACTGCATCCCTTTGGTCGTTATGATGTACTTCGACGTCTTCTCCACGCTCAGCTCTTCCAAGAGCCCTGAGCCCACCAGCTCTGAGAGCAACTTGCTGATCCTCCCGTAGGACATGTTTGCCCTTCGGAGGAGAGCGGTGACGCCGACTCCCTCCCCTTCGGAGTTGAGGTCCCTCGCCGTGCTCAGGACATCGGCTATGATCTTGACCTGGGTCCTATACTGTACCATCTAATTTCCTCGCTCCCATGGCGAACCCTATTACGGGCACGAACAATATCATCAGCCCTATCTCTTTCATCAGTATCTGCACTAATGAGAGAACCTGTGAAAGAACGTCAACTGGTGGGTATACAAGTGATAACCATTGTACGAAGGTCCCTGTCCCTATCAGGGCAAGGCCCCCGGCGATCAGGAGAGTGTCGGGCCTCCTGTTCTTCAGGTATGAAGCGAAAGTCTCCACGAAGCCGTAGAGGACGAAGTAGAAGGAGAGGATGCTCAGGGCGGCCACCGCCTGCACGCTGGAAAGGGAGATGAACGGAAACACCAGGAGGGCCAATCCCCTCCGCTTCGCGATGGTGACGTCGATCACGTGGGAGAACGCGAGGAAGAAGTAGCCTGTGGTTTCCAGCAGCAGACCTCCCACAAGAGCCGTCGTAGCGAAGATTGCTGCGAAAGGCCCCAGGGCCACCAGCCCCTCGACCCCGAACCCCACCCCCAGGAATGCGAACGCTGTGGCGAGCCTCAGCAGCGCAGGGCTCCCGGTCTGCCTGAACCCTTTGACAGCCACCGCAGCGATGGAAAGAGACACGAACGCCCCTATGAACTGGAGTATATTCTCAATGAGCACGAGATCAGCCAACCCAGCCATGTCCGAGGATTCAGGAGCGCAATCTCGTATAAAAGCGTGATGAAGGATTTGTTCTTTTTTCTTGCAAGTTTCCCGGTCAAAACCTACGGACCCGCCGCGGAAAAGGACCTACTTCGTGACGATCGTAAGGACGTCTTCGTCCATGAGCCGGTGCCCGATTCCTACCCTCTGTCCCCCGAACTTCACGCTCTTCCCCCACACCTGGGCATAGCGGAAATCGTCCTTCATCTCCCTGTGGAGCATGTTGCAGAGCTCCTCCACTGTCGCTCCTCCCCTTACGATCATGGGCTCGTCGAAGTCCGCCTCTCCTGTCCGCCTCCGCAGGTAGACCCTCACGAACCTGAGTCTCCTGTAGATCTCCTCCCTGAGAGCTCCGAGATTGAGGTCCGATTCGGCCGATATCGGGATGAAGTCGTAGGGGAGCTTCCTCGACAGCTCGGTGGTGAATCCTGCGTTGACGAGGTCGATCTTGTTCATCACCGTCAGGGACGGCGGGTAGACCCTGTTTGCGGAGAGGATGTCCACCAGCTGCTGGTCGTCTATGTCCTCCCTAATCAGGACGCGTGCGCTGTCGATGTCGTAGATCCTCAAGATGTCCTTCACCAGTGCTTCGGACATCTTGGTGAGAGGGGTCTGGGTTGTGACGGAGATCCCCCCCGAGCTGGTCTTCTCTATGGTAACATTGGGGGGCCGTCCGTCGACCCTGATGCCAGTTGACCTGAGCTCCCGCTCGAGGATGCCGCGCGCCTCGGGCTGGAAGACGTCCACAAGGAAAATGACGAGGTCAGCGCTCCTTGCCACCGCGAGGACCCTCTTCCCCAGCCCTTTCCCGGAGGATGCCCCTTTGATTATACCTGGAAGGTCGAGAAGCTGGATCCTGGCGCCCCGGTACTCCATGATGCCTGGCACCACCTCGATAGTGGTGAACTGATAGGACCCCACCTTGGACTTCGCGTTCGTGAGGCGGTTCAGGAGGGTGGACTTGCCTACGCTTGGCAGTCCGATCAGGACCACTGTCGCGTCCCCTGACTTCTTTATCCCGAACCCCTCGTGGCTCCCTGTTTTCCTGGTCCGCTGCACTTCTTGCTCAGCTTTCAGGCGAGCGAGCTTGGCTCTGAGGAGCCCGACGTGGTGCTCGGTCTTCTTGTTTACCTGAGTTTTCAGCAGATCTTCCTCAATCTTCTTGATCTTCTCGGGGAGCCCCACGGGAGTTTCAGAGAAGGGAGGTTCTGCCCCGCATAATAAACTGAGCCTGCTGTTTCCTTATATCGCCGCAATGGCGAATGACCTCACAATGAAAGCAGTCCTGCTCCAAAAGGACTCGGCAGGTCACGGAAGGGCCGTCGTCCAGGAGGTCCCTAGACCCGAGGCAGGGTACGGCGAGCTGGTGGTCGAAATGAAGGCCTGCGGCCTTTGCGGGACAGACATCGAAAAGATCCGTGGGGAATACACGGCTTCGATGCCGGTCCTGGGACACGAGGCAGTCGGTGTTATCACTTCGGTTGGGCGAGGGGTCGCAGGGTTCAGGGAGGGAGACCGTGTCTTCCCTCATCACCACATCTCCTGTGGTTCTTGCTACTACTGCAGGAAGGGGAACGAGACGATGTGCGCCGAATTCAGAAGAAGCAACCTCGATCCAGGGGGGTTTGCCGAGTTCTTCCGGGTCCCGATGAGCAACGTCTCGGCGGGGGGAGTCTTGCGCCTGCCTCGGGGTCTCGGCTTCGAGCTCGGCGCCCTCACGGAGCCGGTTGGTTGCTGCATAAGGGGGATAGACAAGACAGGAGTGGGGAGGAAAGACTCGGTCCTGGTGGCCGGGGCTGGGCCGGTGGGGATGATGCATTCCCTCATCCTCAATTGGATGGGGGCCAAGGTGATGGTGAGCGACGTGAGCGAGCCCAGGCTCAGATTCGCCGAGGAGGCGGGGGTGGGGAATGTGATCGATGCCCGGAAGTCTGACGTTCCCCGCCAGGCGAAGGAGCTGACTGGAGGGAGGGGGCCGGATCTGGTGATCGTCGCTTCGGGGAGCCCCAAGGCGGTCGTCCAGGCCCTGGGAGCAGTCAGGAAAGGGGGGAAGGTCCTGCTGTTTGGAGCGCCGTTCAGGGGGTCCGTCCTCGATTACGACATAAGCGAGGCCTTCAACTCGGAGCTGGCGATACTGACCTCCTATGGGACCACAGAGAAGGAGACGAGACGGGCGCTGAAGCTTTTGGGGTCCGGGGAAATCGACTTCGCCCCACTGATAACCCACAGGTTCCCCCTCGCGGACTTCGACGACGCGGTCGAGGCGTCCATGAGCGGTGCCGCCATGAAGGTCCTGATTACTCCGTAGCTACGGCGGTCTGACGACGCTTTTTATGGTGGCAAAAAGTCGCCCCCCTACAGAGGGGAAGCGCAATGGACTGGGGAGCCGCGAACAGGCTTTCGAGGATAATGAAGAACGGGAAGACGGTAATGCTGGCCGTCGACCACGGGTACTTCCAGGGTCCCACCACTGGACTCGAGGACCCGAGGAAGACCATAACGCCTCTCGTGCCCTACGCGGATTCACTTATGCTCACGAGAGGGGTTCTGAGGACATCCGTCGATCCTTCCGCCAACGTCCCCGTGGTGCTCAGAGTGTCAGGGGGGACCAGCGTCCTGAAGGAGCTGTCGAACGAGGTCGTGACCACCTCGGTGGAAGAGGCCATCAGGCTGAACGCCTCGGCGGTGGCAGTGTCGATCTTCGTGGGTTCTGAGAACGAGAGGCAGACTCTCCAGAATCTTTCGGAGCTGGTCAACGAAGGCGAGAGGTACGGGATGCCCGTTCTCGCTGTGACCGCGGTGGGAAGAGAGATGGAGAGGGACGCCCGCTACCTTGGACTGGCCTGCAGGATAGCGGCCGAACTGGGGG
>DATFYS010000138.1:0-3890 GCA_035314885.1 Nitrososphaerales archaeon
TGCCTTCGAGACGGCCTATGGCGTCGGCCCCAACTACACTCTCGTCCAGGAGCTTCTGGCGAAGTCGGGCTACAACGCCAACAACAAGCTTCCAGTCGATCTGTGGTACGAGACCACAGGGCACTATCCCCAGAGTCCAGACCAAGCCCTTGTCCTGAAGAAGGACTTAGAGGCGAGCGGTGTGATTACCGTCACGCTCAACGGGGTTGACTGGGCCACAATGCACACGAACGTCAGGGCGGGCAGCATGGGCATGTGGATTTACGGCTGGTACCCGGACTTCATCGACCCCTACGACTACACTACACCGTTCTTATCTTCGACGGGCGCTTCGTGGCTCAATGACGGCTATAACAGTACGGCCATGGATTCCCTGTTGACCCAGTCACTCTCAGCCACGCCTTCGCAGGCCGCGTCGATCTACACCCAGATTCAGACGCTGCAGGCTCACGATGTCCCCATGGTTCCATTGTACCAAGGCGGCTCCAACTGCTGCGGTGCGGTGGCTAAGACTTCGGTGGGCGGCGTCTACCTGGACGTTACCCTGATCTTCAGGCTCTCGACAATCTACGAGACAACAGAGACAACATAACATAGCGGGGAAGTCTACTGCAGAGCTTCCCCCTCTCCCTATTTTTGGGATGAGCAATTGAGCTTAAAGAGTTACATCGTCACGCGTGCCCTCCTCACAATTCCGACTGTGTTCCTTCTAGTAACGATAGTCTTTCTCATCGTGCGGGTGCTTCCAGGCGATCCGGCTCTCCTCCACTTCGGAAAGCAGGTCAATCCCACCGCCTTGGCCGAGGTCAGGCATTCGCTCGGCCTGGACGTCCCCATCTACGTCCAGTACTACAACTACATCATCGGTCTCCTTCATGGGAACTTGGGCATCGCCTTCTCGAACGAAGAGCCGGTCACCCCGCAGGTCCTCTCGGCTTTCCCGGCCACTCTGGAGCTCTCGATTGGTTCGATGATTGTGGCGGTGCTGGTGGGCGTGGTCCTGGGCGTCAGGTCTTCGAGGAAATACGGTTCGCTGGAGGACAAGACAATCAGGACCTTCGGCGCTATCGTCTACTCCATTCCGGTCTTCTTCCTGGGTCTGATCTTCATCGGCGTGTTCGCGATTGCTTTTCACATACTTCCCTCGGGCGGAAGGTATTCCCTTTTAATCCCGATCGGCGGGACCTTCTTCGGCGTGCACATCCAGACGGGGCTGTACACCATTGATTCTCTCCTGGCAGGAAACTTGGGCGAGTTCGTCGACGCAGTGCGGCACTTGATACTTCCGTGCACTGCCCTCGGGCTTTACATCTCTGCCGTCTTCCTGAGGATAACCCGAAGCAACATGCTGGAAGCGCTCGGCCAGGAGTACGTCACCGCAGCCAGAGCGAGGGGGCTCAAAGAGAGGACCGTCCTCTACAGCTACGGCCTCAGAAATGGCTTGCTTCCTGTGCTGACGATCATGGGCCTTGAGTTCGCCGGCCTGCTGGGAGGGGCCATATTGACCGAGACGACTTTCGCCTGGAATGGAATAGGGACCTATATAGTCACGGCCATCACCGACCGGGACTACATTGCAATTCAGGGCACCGTGGTCTTCTTCGGAATTCTGGTTGCGCTTGTGAGCCTAGTGGTCGACATCCTGTACGCCTATCTCGACCCGAGGATAAGATACTAGGTGATTTCATGAAGAAAGAATCGGATTCGCGGATTAGACCTGCAATCAACTTCTTCTTCACGCTGCCCAAATTCGGGACAGGCGGAATGATGGTAGTCATCGGAGTCGCCATCGTAATCATCTTGGTGGCGATGACTATACTCTCCCCATTCATCACACCTCACAGCCCGATTCAACTCTCCGTCGGCCCTGCCGACGCAGCTCCGTCGCTGAGTTTTCCCATGGGCACCAACCGCCTCGGCCAGGACATTTTCAGCAGGATGATTGCCGGAGGTTCGACCATGATGGAGGTAGCCGGCCTCGCGGTTGCCATATGCTTCCTCATAGGCGTTCCCCTCGGCCTGCTCGCAGGCTACTCCAGGAGACTGATTGACGGCCCCCTCTCGCTGCTGATGGACTCTCTCTACGCCTTTCCGGGCCTCGTCCTGGCAATAGCCATAGCTGCTGTCCTCGGCCGCGGTGTCGTGAATCTCGCGATAGCCATAGCCGTCGTGTACATCCCTACCTACTTCAGGGTCGTCCGGAGTCAGGTCTTGACCCTGAAGGAGCTGCCGTTCGTGGAGGCGGTCAAGGTGGAGGGCGGCGGAACCCTGAACGTAATGTTCAGGCAGATTTTTCCGAACGTGCTCGCTTCCGTGGCTGTGATCGCGTCAATAAATGTCGCTGACGCCGTCATCACCGAGGCGGGTCTCACGTACATCGGCCTCGGAGTGAACGCGGCACTTCCGGACTGGGGTTTCGACATCTACTACGGATACCAATCCTTGCTGGCCGGCGCTTGGTGGACCGTGCTCTTTCCAGGCTTGATGGTCGTCCTCCTCGCAGGCGGGTTCACATTCATCGGGGAAGGATTGAGCGAAGTCCTGAACCCGAGGTTGAGGAGGTGAGATGACGCTACTCAAAGTCCAAGGACTGAACGTCAGCTACAAGACCATGAAGGGGGAACTGAAGGCCGTCCAGGGGGTGGACTTCGAGCTCGAGCAGGAGGAGACTTTGGGTATCGTCGGAGAGTCTGCGTGCGGTAAGTCCACCCTCGGCCTTGCGCTCCTGAACCTCGTGCCTCCGCCGGGGAGGGTTACCCACGGCAGGATACTCCTCGAGGGAGAGGACATACTGTCCCTCGACAACGAGCGGCTAAGGCGGACGAGGGGGAAGGTGGCCTCGATGATCTTCCAAGACCCTATGACTTCTCTGAACCCGGTGAAGAAGATAGGGGACCACTTCGTCGAGGCCATCAGGGCGCACAACCCCAGCGCCAGGCGAGGCGAGTCCCTGGAGAAGGCCGGGAAGATCTTGGGCGAACTTGGGATCTCTCCGGACAGGATGGCCGACTACCCCCACCAGCTTAGCGGAGGCATGAAGCAGAGGATTATGATCGGTCTCAGCCTTATCCTCGATCCCAAGCTCCTGATTGCCGACGAGCCCACCACCTCCCTGGATGTGGTGATAGAGGCCCAGATTCTCGACCTGCTCCGCCAGCTAAAGTCCTCCCTCAAGCTGTCCATGATTTTGATCACGCATAATTTGGGGGTTGTCGCAGAAGTGGCAGATAAGATAGCAATAATGTACGGCGGGGAGATCTACGAGCTCGCAGAGACGAAGGCCATCTTCAAGAAGCCGCTCTTCCCCTACACGCAGTTGCTCCTGAAGCTGGTTCCGAACATTGCTTCGGAGTCCACCTCGTTGGAGTGGATTCCAGGTTCGCCCCCGGACCTCTCTTATCCAATATCGGGGTGCAAGTTCGCGGCGCGATGCCCCTTCGTCTTCGACCGATGCAGGAAAGAACGGCCGAGCCTACGAGATATCGAACCAGGCCACAGGGCGGCCTGCCACCTGTACGACGGCGGTCGAAAATGAGCGACCCTCTGCTTCTCTTCCAGGACGTCAAGATGCACTTCCCCGTAAGAAGGAGTTTCCTCGAGGGGCTGGTCGGGGCGGAGCCGAAGTACGTCAGGGCAGTGGACGGCGTCTCCCTCGGCATCGAGGAGAGGGAGGTCTTTGTCCTCGTAGGCGAAAGCGGCAGCGGGAAGACGACTCTCGGCAAGCTCAGCCTCCGGGTATACGTTCCCACGGCAGGGAACATTCTCTTCGACGGCCAGGCCATAGCTGGGCTGAGCGGTGAAGCGCTCAAGAAGTTCAGGCGGACATCGCAAATGGTCTATCAGGACCCGGTGGCGGCGCTCAATCCTAGGGTCAGAATCGGGGACGCCAT
>DATFYS010000139.1:0-3134 GCA_035314885.1 Nitrososphaerales archaeon
AGACCAGACCCTGACCTCCTCGATCGCAAGGACGGCTCCCATTGCCTGGACCTGGGTGATGGCCTGCTTCCCTGTCCCGAAGACAGCCAGGCGGGCGGATGGCCGATGGTAAAGGTGCCTCGTGGCGACGGCCGATGCCGCGCCGGTCCTGTATCTCCCGAGCACGTCGGCCCCCATGACGGCGAGAGGTTTGGCGTCCCTCAGGTCGAAAAGGACCACAAGGAACTTGCCCCCATGAGGTGAGCTGAGGTAGCACTTCAATCCAGCCCGGCCGAGATAGGGGAGCGATGCGTGCATCACGTTGAGGACGGTCCCGTCAGCACTAGACCTTGTCCGCATTGTGTTCACGGCCTCTCCGAGCCCCTGCTGTCTGAACGCTTCCTCAACGGCTTGGACGACCTCCCTCATGTCGAGGAGTTCCTTCACCTGGGTCTCGCTGAAGAAGAGTGTCAAGATGGCGCTACGGTTCTTCCTTGTGTTCCTCGGTCTCGGGCTTCCCCCATCGCCCGACCTTGGGGATGCTCTTGCTCCGGAAAAGAGCCATCCCCTGCTGGTATCTTTCTATCTCGACTTCGAGGAACCTTACGTCGGACTGCAGCCCAGCGATCTGCTTCTCTTTGCCTGGCTTCCCTTTCAGCTCTGCCATCTTTGCCTTCTTCTCGGCAATCATGGTTGACAAAAGCTGTTCGTACTCCGTCGTCAAGATGGGCTGAAACGCGGCGCCATGTCGAAACTATAAAGGGATTGCCGGCGGGCTCGAGATGTGCGGCCTCAGCTACTTGTAGGGGGCCTTTTGGTTGCCGTTCTCGGTGCCCTCTTGTTTGTCGTTCAGCTTCCCTTTCTCTTTTTCTGGAGCATCCCTCTGGTCCTCGGTGGGGGGATCATGGCTCTAGTGAGCTTCTTCCTGTCTGAGGGTGAGGGGCCCATAACTCCTCCCCCCGGCTACAGGTTCTGCGTCTTCTGCACAAGCCCTGTCCCCGTGGACGCAGAGAGATGTCCGCGCTGCAACGGGCTCCAGCCCAGAGGTGCGTAGCAGGGATTTGTCGCGTCTGATTCCTGTAGCGGGGAGCCAGGTACTCAGAGAGACAGTGACCTTCAGGGGACACCCCATGGTCCGGGCGCTTCATCCGACCACGATTGAGGTGACGACTGACGAGGAGCTCACCCCCAGGGGAGACTGCATAATTGGGGTGGGCGCGGATAAGGGGTGCGAACAGCTCGGCAATGCGGTGAAGGCCGCGATCCGCAGGAAGGAAGCGAGGGTTCGCATTGGAATCATGGTAGGGGACTTCGGCCTCGTCGTAAACGCCAGGGGGGACCCGGGGCTCGAGCTGTCGAACCGCCACGAGATGGTAGTCAGACGGAGCTCTTTCCTAAGCGACAGGACCCTGGCCTTGCACGCCGACCTCGCTGCACGGGACATCCCAAGAGCTATGATTAGGCTGTTGACCAACCCCGAGACGGTGGGCAGGCTGGAGATAGAGGTGGGCTAGGACGTCAAACTACAGGGCTGAAGCTTTCACGATGCAGGCCCTTGTGAAGTATCATGGTCTGAAGGACTGGCAGCTTCGGCTGCCTTATCACGACAGCATCTCTGTCAACACGACCTGCATGAAGACCTTGGCGGAGATCGATGATCGGAGGGGAGGTGGGGTCTTCGTGGGCGGGAGGCCCAACGAGTCTGCCGACGCCAGGCTCGCCTCCGTCGTCGAGAGTCTCAGGCCGGGGAAGAAGGTTTTCGACTTCAGGATTGACAGTAAGAACGTTCCCACTAGCAAGGCGAAAGGGATCGGCTATTCCTCCTCGGCGGGAGCCGCCCTGACTCTCCTTTGCCACAGACTTCTAGTGGGAGGAGAGCCAGACATGAGCAGGCTGTCGCGGGTCGCGCGGCTGTTCGCGGCCTCGGCATCCAGGTCGCTGGTCGGGGGGTTCTCCAGGCTCTATGCGGGAGACGACGACGAAAGCTCGTACTCCGAGAGGTTTGCCGGTCCCAGAGAGATGGACCTCAGGATGGTCATAGTTCCGCTCCCCTCCAAGGTTAGGACCGAGGACGCCCACAGGGAGGTCCTGACCTCGCCTTTCTTCAAGGCGAGAATCGAGTCAGCCCAGAAGCGCTGCGATGAGATGGAGAAGGCTATTCTCGGTAACGACCTAGACGAGTTGGGGGTCCTGGCCGAAAGAGACACCCTAGAGTTGCATAGCCTCACAATGACAGGCGAGAATAGGCTCATCATAATGAGCGAAGATTCGCTCCGGGTGATCCGGAGGGTGAAGCAACTCAGGAGCGACGGGGTGAAGGCCTACTTCTCCATGCAGACTGGGCCATCCGTCTTCATCAACACGTCTCCCGAAGACGGGAATAGGGTCCTCGCGGCAGTCAGGAGGCTTGGGTACAAGGCATACCTTTCGGGGGTCGGCGGCGAGGCGCACATACTCTGAGGACGGCTGGTTGAGCGCGGCACCAAGGGCGAAGCCAAGGACCGTCAGAAGTTACATCGAGGAACTAGAGCGGACCATGGGAGGACGACCAGACCAGGTGAAGGAAGGGCTGGAGGTCTACCTCGATCTCTGGAAAAGAACGGTGGCTAACGGCGTGGTGACGGAAGAGGACGATGTCGAATCAGCATTGGAGAAGATCGAGATGAAGGGGGGGCTCTATGCATCAGCAGAGGGATAGAATTCCTCGAACAGGACAATCAACGCAGTATCTCCCCACCGTCAAGGACGACCACCTGCCCGGTAATGAAGCTGGACTCGTCGCTGGCAAGGAAGAGAGCAAGGTCTGCCGCCTCGCTTGGTTTGCCAAATCGCCTCATGGGAATGGCGTCCAGGTAACTCCTGACCTGATCTTCGTCGAGCCAGTCGACCCAGGTGGTCTTGATGGAACCGAAAGCCATGCAGTTGACTCTGATTCTGGGGGCGAGCGACTTCGCGAGCATCCGGGTCATCGAGACAACTGCCCCCTTGGCCGAGGCGTAGACCAGACCTTCCGTATCCCCACTGAGGGCAGGAGTGGAGGCCACGTTGACGATCGAACCTCCTCGCTTCATCAGTCTTGCAGCACCCTGGGTGCAAAGGAACGTCCCGAAGGCGTCAACGGCGAAGACCTTCCTCCACATGTCCAAAGTGAGACG
>DATFYS010000140.1:0-4174 GCA_035314885.1 Nitrososphaerales archaeon
GGACAGGGAGCTTGAGATTCCGAGGGACGAGATCTGCCCGGTCTGCGACGGAAGCGGGGCAAAGCCTGGGACATCGCAACAGGCCTGCAGGACCTGCGGAGGGACCGGGCAGGTGCAAAAGGTCCAGTCGACGGGCTTCGCCAGGCTCGTGAGGATTACTGCGTGTGGGAACTGCGGAGGCAGAGGATACACCATCGACTCACCCTGCAGCGAGTGCCGCGGAAGCGGGACCATTGAGAAGAAGAGGAGAATCAGGATCATGATTCCGGCCGGAGTGGAGGATGGGCACACCCTCCGCCTTCGAGGCGAGGGGAGCGTTGGACAGAACGGGGTCCCCCCGGGAGATCTCTACGTGGTGGTCAACGTGGTCCCTCACAGGTACTTCGCAAGGCAGGAGAGCGACATCTACTTCGACACGAAAATCGGGGCCGTGGAGGCCATGCTCGGTACCGAAATCATCGTGCCGACCCTGTACGGGGACGTGAAGCTGACGGTCCCCCAGGGCACGCAGCCGGGGGAGGTCTTCAAGGTGAAGGGGAAGGGGCTCCCGAGGTACGGGGCCTGGGGGAAGGGTGACGAATACGTGAAACTCAACGTGGAGGTCCCTAGGAACCTCAGCGGCTCTCAGAAGGAACTCCTGAAGCGATTCAGGGAATTGCGTTAGCCCTAGAACCTGTAAATCATCAGGAAGGGGACCTTCTCTATCTCCCTGATGGCGCTGGGGTTCCCTACATCATTGTCGACAGCAAGGTTCACCGACCTCTGGCCGGCCAGGTTCACTATGGAGCAGGTGCGTATCAGTCGAAGGGCCTCTCCCATGTCTAACACCTCCCCTGAATAGAAGTCCGGGGACAGGTGGACCTTCAGCTTCCCTTCGGTGACGGTCCTTCCGACCAGCTCTTCGTCGCAGATGTTGACTAGGACGGAGCCCTGGTATTCGCTGGTGCGGACAGAGAAGCCTTTGCCGCTGCCCCTAAGCAACCTTCGCCACCGAGCGTGCGCCACACGCCTCGCAGACGAGGAACCACATACGTTTGTCCTTGTCCAGATGGGTGTCGGGGCTCCCGCAGACGGGGCAGATGACACCATCCTTGACATAGCGCTGCAACAGCTGGGAGAAGGAATCCCTGTCCTTGCGGCCTATGAATATGGCCCTGTCACCGTCGAGGGAGGCGGCCGTGGCGAGCTCCTTGGCCAGGTACATCAGAACCCTCGAGGAGTCCCTGCGGATGAGCTTGGGGAACTCCGAGTAGTTGCGGAATATGGTCTTGTTGCCTACCCAGATCACGTCTGGGTCGGGGAGCTCGAGGCGGAGGGCGCCCGACTTCTTGGCCTCCTTGTCGAGGCCAGCCCTTGCCCGTGAAAGCAGCTCTTCGTATGAATGCGGCACGGGTGAAAACCCTGATTCTTGGTATTTCAACTATGCGTTCCAGGGTTTTGATACCTTGGCTTCAAAGAGAGGGCGCTCTTCTGGACTGACCTGGGAGACGCTGGTGACCCGGGTTCGTCCGAGACTCGGGTTCGGCTTTGGAGTCAGTCCCCGGTGTAGCCTTCCGGCCTTGGCTTCGAGGTTGTCTTCTCGTGGATCTCCACCCATTCATGTCCACAATGCTTGCATTTGTAATGATACCGGAATTCTTCGACGTCAGCGACAATTGGCATCTCCTCGTTGATTAGCAATGGCTGCCGGTACGGCGGAACAGGTGCAGTAATCGTCGAGAATTCCTCCTTCTCGGAGAAGCTTTCCGAGTCTAATCCCGTCGGCTCCTTGCTGACGAGTCGTATTTCGAATCGCCTGCCGCATTGGGGACAGTGGCGAAAGAATGTCCTGACTTCGGACATGGAGATGACTATCCTGTAGGATTACTTATCCTCTTCTTTCGGATGTGGTCCAAGCGACGCACGCCTGATGGACTCATGGGGGAGGAGGACGGTCTCAAGACCCAGCAGGAGTGCCACTGGGACGCTTCGCGCACCGAATGCCGAGACTATCGACTGATAGGCCGTGTAGTTGATCACCCCTTTTGCGGCTATTGCGATGAAGTAGGCTCCGGCTCCCAGGAACAGAGCCACTGCACGAAAGCCTCTGGTGCGCCACCAGTAGAGGAGGATTCCTGTGGCGATGACAAACGAGAGAATGGGCTGGAGGAGGAGGATCGGGTCGATTTCCTGCATCTGCTTGCAGCCGGCCCTTTCTTTGCTAAAGGTTTGAGGGACGTGGTTCTTCAAACTCCTAAAGATTAAATCGCAAAGAACGGAGGGCGCACTGTGAAGACGAGGGCGGAAATAGGGGTCTTCGGCGGCTCAGGATTCTACAGTTTCTTCAAGGATGCGAAGCGGGTCCCGGTGGTGACCCGTTATGGTAGACCCAGTGCCAGGGTCACGTTATCAACAATCGGAGAGAAGAGGGTCGCCTTTCTGCCAAGACATGGTATCCACCATGAGTATCCGCCGCAGTCTGTGCCCTACAGGGCAAACATCTCCGCCTTCAAGAAGTTGGGGATCACGCGGATAATCGGACCCAATGCGGTGGGGAGCCTGAAAGGCGAGATCAGGCCGGGAGATCTGGTCTTCTGCGACCAGTTCGTCAACTTCACCACAGGGAGGAAGGACACCTTCTACGACGGGCCCGAGACCACACATGTAGGGATGGCCGAACCGTACTGTCCTCAGATGCGGGGGGTCGCCATCGAAGCGGCCAATTCCATGGGAGTCAGGTTCCACGGGAAGGGGACGGTTGTGGTCATTCAGGGGCCGAGGTTCTCGACCAAAGCCGAGAGCAGGTTTTTCTCAGGTCAGGGGTGGGACGTCATCAACATGACCCAGTACCCCGAGGTGGTCCTCGCAAGGGAGCAGGAGATGTGCTACCTCAACATTTCACTGGCCACCGACTACGATGTGGGGCTCGAGGGGGACCCGAGCGTGAAGCCAGTCTCTCACGAGGAGGTGATCAGGGTCTTCAACGAGAACACGGCCAAGCTCAGAGACCTGATCGTGGAGATTGTGAAACGGCTCCCCGCTCAGCGGTCGTGCGATTGCGGAACGGCGCTCAAGAACGCGAGGATGAGTGCCTGATGCAGACCTTGGCGCAGAAGCTCGAGAAGGCCATCAGGACTGTCCCCGACTACCCCAAGAAGGGAATCAACTTCTTTGACCTAACAACTCTCTGGAAGGACGGCACACTCTCCAAGGAGGTGATTGATGCTCTCGAGTCCAGATGGATGGGAGAGAAGATCCAGAAGATCGCAGGAATCGAGGCGAGAGGGTTCATCGTAGGCGCGCCGCTCGCAGACAGATTGGGGATAGGGTTCGTCCCCGTGAGGAAGCTGGGGAAGCTTCCGGCCCCACACATTGGTGTGAGCTACGAGCTCGAGTATGGAAAACAGGGAATCGAGATACACAGAGACGCCATCGGCCGCGGTGAGAGGGTGCTGATTGTTGACGATCTGCTCGCCACCGGAGGCACGGCTAGCGCGGCTGCGTCCATGGTCGAGGAATTGGGAGGCAAGGTCGTGGGGTTCTCGTTTGTGGCTGAGCTGGGATTCCTCGGCGGGAGGAAGAAGCTCGGAGGTCGCCCCGTCTTCTCGCTAGTGGACTATGCCAAAGAGTAGGCGCACGTTCGCGGTCATTGCCGGGTCAGGTGTGATCGGACAATTCGAACTGGGCAAGAAAGTGGACCTGAAGACGGACTATGGTAGGGCGCTGGCCTTCGAGGCGAGAGACGGAGACTACTACGTCCTCCCCAGGCACGGGCCTGGGCACTCCGTTCCCCCTCATATGATAAACTACAGGGCGAACATTGCGGGACTGGAAGATCTGGGGGTCGAGGAGATCATCGCGACCAGTGCCGTAGGGTCCATGAACAAAGAGTTCGGTGTCGGCCAGCTAGGGCTCGTCGACCAATTTCTGGATTTCACCAAGAGGCGAGAGGGGACATTCTACAATGAAACGGCGGTGCACACTGATGTGACCAATCCCTACAGCGCGCTGCTCAACAGGAAACTGATGGAGACGGCCCGAAGGCTGAGGTTGAAGGTGCGAGATGGCCTTGTCTATGTTTGCACTGAAGGGCCGAGGTACGAGTCGGCGGCCGAGGTGAGGATGTTCAGGGATCTCGGGGGAGACGTGGTGGGGATGACGGGGCTCCCCGAAG
Organism: Nitrososphaerales archaeon; assembly: GCA_035314885.1. Lineage (GTDB taxonomy): Archaea > Thermoproteota > Nitrososphaeria > Nitrososphaerales > Gagatemarchaeaceae > UBA183. Next base: position 4,154 of record DATFYS010000140.1, read on the forward strand.
TCGTCCTTGCCAACGAGAAGG
>DATFYS010000141.1:0-5974 GCA_035314885.1 Nitrososphaerales archaeon
ACGCCCCCTGATTGACCTGATGAAGCGCCCAGGGAACCAGAGACCACTAGAAATCCCATGGTGGTCGCCAGAAGAAGGATGATCAGCAACGATGCAGGAAGATTATTGTCTCTTGTTGCCGAGATGGTTTCTACTTCCAGACTGCTGGATGTCCCCTCGTTATTTAAAAACGCGAATCTGCATTCTCATGGTCGCTATTCCCCGCCGTTCTCCTCACATTCCCTCAGCTGGTTTGATTGAAGTAGACGTAGTAAGTGATGCGGGTCCCCAGGTTCTGGTACACGGTCACGGGTACGATCGCTGTGGTGACCTCGCCCGGATATTCGGCAAGGAAGGGGACGGGATTGTTCGCTTGTGTGACACCGTTCATGGGACCGGTACAGACCAAGGGCACCGTAGCATTCGCTGGAGTCGGCGATGAGAAGGCAATGGTAATGTTCTGGCCTGGGAGGTTGGTGGCTTGGATTGCAAAGGTGTAGGGGACGGTCACATTTCCTGAACAGAAGCCGGTAGTGGTCACTACCATCGTCCCATGGCCGCTCCCTGTCCCTGTGTAGTTCTGGGGATTGATCGAGAAGGTGAATGTTCCTACCGCGGACTGAAGGCTGGAGTAGGTTTGTACCGTGCCGTTGCTGAACACTCGTTCTCCACCAGGGCCTTCGGGGTTGGTATAGTTGTAATTCCCGCTGTATGTCTTTATCCCGGTAGTCCCGGTCGAAGAGGTCAGACTGGAGCTCACCGTGCTATGCAAAGAGCTTGAAGAGGTCGAGCTGGTAAGGCTGCTAGTCGATGGTTGACTCGACGAAGATTGGGTAGTCCCCGGGGTAGGTGGGCCGAACGCGAAGAAGTAGATCCCCGCTCCGGCCACCAGGATGACTATCAGTAGCAGTACAATAATCAGAAGGGTTGCGACGCCGCTTCTCTCTCCCTTCAGGATGCGCTTTCCAGAATCTTCCTGCAACTGCTACTCCTTCCGGGTCAAGGCGCGGTCATTTAAGCTGAATGACCGTCGGGCCAACTCGTCGCCATTTCTTTCACAAACGGTTTTATCCTCCGCTGAGGTTGAAGGTCTGAGAGATTTGCAAGAAGGCGAGCGCAGGCTCGCGGCCATAATGTTCACTGACATGGTCGGATACACAGCCCTGACCCAGTCCAACGAATCGCAGGCCATGCAGGTCCTTGAGAGGCACAAAAGGCTGGTGAGGCCCTTCTTCTCCCGGTTCCACGGCAGGGAGGTCAAGATGATCGGAGACTCGTTCCTGGTTGAGTTCGACAGCGCCCTCGACGCCCTCAGGTGTGCCGTAGAGCTTCAGGCCTACCTTCACGACTACAACGTATCCTCCAGTGACGAATGGAAGATCACTCTCAGGGTTGGCATCCATCTCGGGGATGTCGTGCACAAGGAAGGAGACGTCTTCGGCGACGCAGTGAACATCGCCTCGAGAATCGACCCCCTCGCAGAGCCGGAGGGGATCTGCATCTCAGAGGACGTATACTCCCAGGTCCGCAACAAGTTCGACCTGCCGCTCGCCACGCTGGGGAAGAAGTCGCTCAAGAACGTGAACGAGCCCGTCGAGGTCTACAAGGTGGTCATGCCCTGGAAGCCGGCGGCGGAAGAGCGGCCGACCGAGACGTCCGCCCAGACGCGAAGGGTCGCCATCCTCCCGTTCAGGAACATGTCGCCGGACCCCTCCGACGAATATTTCGCCGAAGGGATGACCGAAGAGCTCATCGCCGTCGTCTCGAAGATTCCGACATTGAGCGTCATCTCAAGAACCTCCGTGATGGGATACAAAGACAAGAACAAGAGAGCGGCGGAGATTGCGAGCGAGCTCAACGTCGGGACACTGCTGGAAGGGAGCGTTAGGAAGGCCGCGAACAAGGTGAGGATTACAGTCCAGCTGATAGATGCGGCGAGCGACAGGCATCTGTGGGCCGAAAACTATGACAGGAGCATGGAAGACGTCTTCGCCGTCCAAAGCGACGTTGCGGAGAAAGTCGCGGCTTCGCTGAACCTCCGGCTGACGGAGCACGACAAGAAAAAGATCGAGTCGGGCGGGACGGCTGATGCAGAGGCCCACACGCTCTATCTGAAGGGCTTATTCAATCTGGTGAGATGGGATAAGAACTCCATCCTCGCGGCGAAAAAGCTCCTCGAGCTTGCCGTCGAAAAGGATCCTAGCTACGCGCTGGCCTACTGCGGACTGTCTGGCGCAAATTCCAAGCTTCTTTTTCTTGAACTGTCGGATGCCGAGGAGGCCCGCCGCAATGCCGAGACATACGCCCGGAAGGCCCTGAAGATTGACGAGTCCCTCCCGGAGGCTCACCTGGCCCTAAGCCGTGTTCTGATGAGCCGCTACGACTTCGCCGGCTCCCGTCAGGAATTGCTGAAGGGGATCGAGCTAAATCCTAACTTGGCTGACGCATATTCGCAATTAGCCGCCAGCTACGCTTTCTCCAGGGGATGGGATGACTGCGCCGCCGCGATAGAGAAGGCGCTGGAGCTCGACCCCCTCTCCGTGACCACGTCCGGGTCCGCAGGGACCTGGTTCCTCTACATGGGGCGATATGACGAGGCCATCAAACATCTCCGGAACGCCCTTGAGCTGGACCCAAACAACTCATTCAACCTTGACAACCTCGGCCTGGCCTACATCCGCAAGGGGATGGTCGAGGAGGGGCTGGCCATGGTGAAGAGGGCCGCCGAGCTTGCAGGGGAAAGTCATCCATGGCCCGACCTGGCATGGGCCTACATGATGGCGGGGAAGCGGGAAGAGGTGGAGAAACTTCTTTCCATGGCCCTGGCAGAGCAAGAAGGCAAGGCGACCTCGCCGACCATGGTTGCCGGCGTCTACGCCGTCCTGGGGGAGAAGGACAAGGCGATCGAATGGCTGGAGAAGGCCTACCAGCAGCGGTCGGGCTACCTTCCGGCCACAAACTCAGACTTCGTATTCGAGAACGTCCAGGACGATCCCAGGTTCCATGCACTCATGGTGAAGATAGGCCTGGTTTCGCGCAGCTGAATTCAGTGACTCGAGGCCATATCATTCTCATGTCTTATTGGATGATCTCCGACCAGATGCTAGGTCAGAAGTCCAGGCAGCCGCAGCCATGTGCTGTTGCCATCGAGTCCAGATGACTGAGTTTGGCCAGAGCCAGTCAATTTAAACGCAAGCGATTCAGAATCAGAAATAGCGATGTTATCCAAAGCCGAAGTAGAATATCTGAAGGGTCAGCGGCTGGCCAGATTCGCCACGGTTTCTCCGAAGGGAGTCCCCGAAGTTTCACCTGTGGGGTTCGAGTTCGATGGAACGTACTTCTGGGTGGGGACTCACAGTAAGGAGATTTTTCCAAGAACGAGGAGGTACAGGAACATCACCAGCGGGAATCCGCGAGTCTCTATGGTAATCGACGACCTGGCCTCGGTTGATCCCTGGCGGCCGCGAGGGATAAAGGTGAGCGGGACGGCAGAAGTCGTAGAGCACGAGGGGATCTTCGGGGATGGGAGGTACTTTCGCATCACCCCCTCGGTAACCGTCAGCTGGGGAATCGAACCTCCGAAGGAAGGGGAGTGGACATCTATCAAACGGTGGAAATGATGTGGGATTTCCATGTTCGGCCCAAACTTGAACAGGAGTATGGGAAGCAATGAGGGCAGGTATCTTGGGGAGCGGAGTTGTCGGTCAGGCGCTTGGGATGGGATTTGTCTCATCCGGATACGACGTGATGATCGGCTCGAGAACCCCAGGCAGCGCCAAACTGAAGTCATGGGCACGGAAGTCTGGCGGGAAAACATCGACCGGGACATTCGCCCAGACCGCAGCCTTCGGGGAGATAATCGTGCTCGCAACTTTAGGCGAGGCTACCGAGAAGATAATCGATGCGGCGGGCCTTTCGAACTTCCGTGGGAAACTTCTCATCGACGCGACCAACCCCCTTGACTTCTCGAAAGGGATGCCGCCAGGGCTGTTCGTAGGGCTAACCGATTCGTTGGGAGAACGGGTACAACGGAAGCTTCCCGAGGCGAAGGTCGTGAAGTGCTTCAATACAGTTGGGAATTCCCAGATGGTCAATCCTTCTTTCAAGGACGCTGAAATGTTGATCTGCGGGGACGATCGCGAGGCAAAGCGGAAGGTGGAAGGAATACTGAAGGAGTTCGGCTGGATGGGGGCCATCGATGTCGGGGGAATTGATGGAGCCAGATGGTTGGAGGCATTGGTTCCTTTGTGGGTGCGAGTGGGGGCAGGGCTGAACTCATGGAACCATATGTTCAAAGTACTGCACGATTAACTACTTGCGCGATGTTTTGCGCCGGGTAGTTGCTGGCTCTGCCCATTGCCCGATCGGAAAAAATTGTTACCCGAGCCGTAATACCTTATCGGCACTCGGTTTTCTGACGACCTCGCCCAACACTTTCGCAGACCTGCCCTGTTGCGTTTGCTCAGCTTCGCAGTCCCGCTTTGACCTCACAGATTTGCAACAGGTGTCATTACGTCAATCGGAAGATCAAGTTGACCGAAAGGAGCTGGCAATGCCCACAATGCGGGTGCTTGCTCGACCGTGACCTCAATGCGGCTGTGAACATCGAGCGTCGCGGACAGATACCATGTCTGGGTGAGGTTCGCCCAGGAGCGCAGGGCACAGATGAAGCTGTGAAGGGGAACGAGCAGACGACGGCTCCAATCCCCCGAGCAGAAGCCCTGAAGTTGGCTTGAAAGAGATGTCCATTCAAGCTGACAGAACCAGTTTCGGACGCGCGAAATTATCCCGCTTGAAAATCACGGGCGGTCGCCCGGACTTCGGACCTGTTTGCCTTGATGAATCACCTCGCAATGCCGGAACCAGGATTTTCCCGTGGGTCCTCGTGAAGTACACAAGGATTCAGGATACGCGCCTTTAAGTAGCCGTCGGAAAATGTTGGTCTATCGGACAGAACACTGATAGGGGGTTGAATGAATTATGAGTTTTGGACAGCGCAATAGCGGCTATGGCAGTCGAGGAGGTTTCGGGAGAAGTCCCGGAGGCTTCAACAAGCCCGTCGAGGTCGGCAAGGAGTACAACGTGACTATCTCCGACACCAGCAGGCGGGGAGAAGGGATTGCCAAGATTGAGGGATTTGTGGTCTTTGTCCCTGGGACGAAGCAAGGGCAGAACGTCAGGATAAAGGTCACACAGGTCTCACAGCGGTTCGCATCTGGACAGGTCGTAGAGAGTTCAGAGACGACTGCAGCCCCTGCATCAACGGAGAAAGCGTAGGCCAGGGTCTGCCTTTTCGGGTTGGTTGGTTCTGTGAACCAGCCACACCTCTATTTTTGTAGCATTTTTGTGGCCGTTTTGAAGCTCTAGCCGAAGGAGACGGACATCAGTCGAGTGAGGCCACGGCAGCGAGCAGACCGGACTTCCCTGCCTTCGATTGAGATGAAACGAGTTTCATGAACTTGGCGTGCCGGGTATGCGCGAACTTCGAACGTAGCTGCGGAGGAGCCTTGACCTCCCACAGGAACTCCAGGACAATGTCGTCGTCCATTATTGAACCAAGTTCCAGCCTGGCCTCTTCCAACAGCCTTCCCGCCCGCTTCGTGCTTGCGTCCGGCTTCGCGTACTCGAGCACGTACATCAGCTCCCTGCATTTCTTGCGAAGCTTGTGGAGCCGTGCCACTTCCTTGTCGTTCTCTAGGGATGTGGAATGAAGCGTCCCTATCTCGTCGGCGAGTTCCGCCACGACTTTGTTCAGGCGTTTCGCCAGGGCCTTCTCCCTCAAGCGAGGGAGCGGAGGGAGTCTGACGGCACTCATACCTCTCGCTCGGCTTTCGACCTCTCCGAGTCGCACAGACCTCCGCTTCGCCAGGGTTTGCATGAGTCTATCGTCCCCTGAAAGTCCGGCCTTCGTCAGCTCATCTGTGACCGTGTCGATGTCCCGGAGTTTGGCCGCGTCCGAGTAGAAGTCCTCCAGTTTCCTCATGCACGTCTTCAC
>DATFYS010000142.1:0-7573 GCA_035314885.1 Nitrososphaerales archaeon
CGGCGAGGTCCTGGGCCGCATATTCCACCTCCACGTTGAAGATCGGATAGGCGTGCTTGACGTGGACGTCGCCAAGGACGAGGACCTCGGAGTCGAGCGCCTTCTTCAGACGGGCGACCCTCGCGGCGCACCCCTCGATTATCCCCTGGTCGGTGGCGTAGGCTCCTATCAAGACGTTGCAGCGTATGAACTGGGCGCCGGCGACGTGGGCGACAGAGAAGGCTTCTTCGCAGGCGTTGCGGAGCATGTTGACCCCGACTTTCATTTTCGTCTGCTCGACGACCGCCTTCGTTACGGTGGCCATGGCGGCGATTGTGTAGGGAGGGAGGTTCTCCTTGAAGAGGGGAGTATCGCCTACGTTCTCCACGATGCAGGCGTCCAGGCCTGCCCGCTCTAGCTTGGAAGCTTCGCTCAGTGCGAACTTCGTAAGCTCATTCATGGTGAGTTCGCTGTTCGGAGCTCCAGGCAGCGGAGGCATGTGGATCATCCCCAGAAGCGGCTTCTTGGGAAAGAGGTCCTTGAAATCCAAGGGCCCGAGGAGAGGCTACATTCGTTATAGGCTTTCCAGCTTGGAAGGAATTCAGGCCTTGGCTATCGGATGCCTGATGATTGTCCGGAGCTTCGAGGGGGCCGCCCTTCTCGGGTCGCCGAGGTAGATCTCGTGGTGCTTCCCCACCATTTTGTAGCCGTGCTCTTTGACGAAGGTCTCGAGCCGAGCTATCGTTTCGGATTCTGTTGAGTAGGGTCCGACGTGCATCGTCTGCGCGCAGAGCCCCTCAGCAAAGGGGACGAGACGGGCACGTTCCAGCCCAGGCGGGTTCTTCTTCGCCTTCACTTCCTTGATTGAATCGGCGAAGAGCCTCGGGGTCACAAAGTCTGGCTGCACAATCATGAGGGTCCACTGCCAGCTCTCCCTCTTGGTGACGACGAACCCTCCGCCTTCCACCCACCAGAGGCCTTCGAGGGCCATGATGTTGTAGTCTCTCTTGAGAAGCTTCTTCGACCTGAACTTCATCGTGAAAGCAACATTGTAGATCGTGCCGATTGCCTGGTGGAAATCGTCCGACTCTGGCGAGCCCCCGCCGTCGACCACGACGTACTTCATGCGCGGAACCTTCAGGACTTCGACGCCTCCAACCGGGGGACGGTAGAAGTGGGCCAGCTTCTTGCGCAGGTCGAGCTTCTCAGGAGTCAAGTCAAGGAGGACCGAATTCGCGAGCGTAATAAAATGCGGAGCCGATTTCCATGATTGGAAACGGGCCGGTTTCAGAAGTCGTAGACGTCGCGGTGGTGCCAGGGGATCAGCGCAGTGACGACGCACTGCTCTGTCAGCTCTGCCCGGTTCATCCTCCCCTTCGTGAGATACCGGATGAGGCCCCCCTTGTCTCCGACTTCCTTGATCCCGCTCACATCTTCCGCCCACCGCTCGAGCTCCTTCCCTTCCCTGAACAGTGTCTCCATGGCGTCGCGGGGGAGCATGTAGCCGGCGGAGTGGCCGAAGGAGACCTTCCCTGATGAATCGGCGATGGCGGCGACCTGGTTGTCAAAGTAGATTCCGTCGATGATGAAGATCCCCGCCTCGACCCCGACACCGAAATCGCCACCAGCGGTGGAGAGGGCAAACCTTGCGCGGGCGGCGGCACCCTGCGACATTTCTTCGAGGCCCTTCGGCTGAGCCTTCGCCACCGACGACGAGTCGACAGGTCTGAGCTCAACGCGCCGGTAGTACCTTGAGAAAGCCCTGCGGACCCCGTTGAGTTTGGCGGGGTTCTTCGATCCCACGGCGACGATCAACCGAAGGTCACCGGTGCGAGTCCAGGAAGTTCACGACGGTTTTGATGTACTCTTTCCGCTTCTCCCACATAGAAAGGTGGGAGGCGCCCTTCAGGACGACCAACTTCGACCCTTTGATCTTCTGGTGCATTAGCCGGTGGAGTCTTGGCGTAAGGAAGTCATGCTCACCGCATATTATCAGGCAGGGGATCCTGAGCTTGTTCAGCCGGCCGGTCACGTCCCAGTAGCGCATGCTGCCTGTCACCTCGACAAAGTTGGGGCCGAACAAGGTCCGTCCGACCTCTCTGCTGGCGTGCTCGTCGGAGTACTTCAAGGCGTCAGGGACGGTGGCAATCCTGAGCTGGTGCTCCTTCTGGAACTCCTCGACGGCCTTGGCATAATTGGGGTTCTGGAAATCACCGGCTTCCTCGTACTTTGCAATCGTCTGTCTTGTATTGGCGGGGAGGGCGCTGAAGAGGCGGGAGATTTCTTTCTCCAGGAGCGGGGCGCTTGGGGTCGTTCCTGACAGGATCAGGCTCGAGAGGTTGGACTGGTGTTCCAGCGCGTATGTCTGGGCGAGCATCCCTCCCCAGCTGAACCCGAGCAGGTTGACCTTCCCCAGCCCGAGCGCCTTCCGTACCTCCTCGGCGTCTTGGGCGAAGCTTTCGATGGTGTATCTCGCGGGGTTCTTCGGAGCTTCGGACTTGCCTCCCCCGATCTGGTCGTAAATCACCACCCTGTATCCGTGCTTGGCGATGTCGAACAGAGGAGTCAGGTAATCGTAAGTGAGCCCGGGACCGCCGTGAAGGCAGAGGACGGTCCCCTTCTCGGGTTCCCCCTCGGAGCGGTAGTAGATTCTCAGCCCTCGGACGTGGAGGAAGCCCTCAGGTTTCAACGTCTGACCAACGCGCCGGGGATGCTATAAACGGAGTTGGAGCTAGACGACTCTGAGCTCGTCCAGGAGCTTCTGGATGTTGGTGAGGGGGGTCCCGTCTGCGTGGGCGATCTCTTGGGACGCCGGAGGATTAATCTTGTATGATGGCGAACGTCCGGCGAGCCGCTCCTCGTAGGTGGGGACGAACTCGTTCTGGTAGAAGACCCCCAGCGGCGTGTGGTCCCCGAACTCGAATGACTTCAGGACCGCCTGCTGGAGCTTCTTCTCAACCTCCGCGTGGTCGTTGTTGTGGACGACTCCGTCGTAGCCGGTCTCCTCGAGCTTGTAGGTCCTGGGCTGGGCCTTCCCCGTCGCTTCGGCGAGGTCCTCACCGGCCCAGTATTCCTTCGTCTGGATGTCGTTGTAGGTGGGGCACGGCTGGAGGATGTCGAGGAAGGCGAACCCCCTGTGTCGGATTCCCTTGATTATCAGGTCCTTCAGGTGGCGGACGTCGTAGGAGTATCCCCTGGCTACCCAAGTGTATCCACAGGCGATGGCGAGTAACAGCGGGTTGATTCCTTGGTTGATGTTGGGAGATGGCAGGGATTTCGTCTTCATCCCCAGTCCCAGGGTGGGAGATGCCTGGCCCTTGGTGAGCCCGTAGACTTCGTTGTCGTGGATGATGTAGAGTATGTCGACGTTGCGTCTCCCGGCGTTGACGAAGTGCCCTGCGCCGATTCCCAGGCCGTCACCGTCTCCACCCTCGGCTACGACCTCGAGGTTGGGGTTGGCAAGCTTGATCCCGATGGCGAAAGGAAGGGTCCTCCCGTGCAGGGTGTGCACGCCGTAGGTCTTGATGAAGTGGGGAACCTTGGACGAGCACCCGACCCCGGACACCACGGCGGTGCTCGACGGGTCGACGTTCATCTCCGCGAGGGCCATCTGGACGGCGTTCAGGATTCCGAAGTCCCCGCACCCGGGGCACCAGTCGTTGTGGGCCGTCGTCTTCAGGTCTGATAGCTTAAGCGCCATTCTTCAACACCTGTCTCTTAGGGGCTTTTCCTTCGTGGATAAGCTTGATTGCGTCGTAGACTTCCTCCGATGACATCGGCCTGCCGTTGTACTTGACGACGAGCTGCTCGATGGGGATGCAGGTCCGCTCGCGGATGATACCGATGAGCTGCGCCGAGTAGTTCATCTCGACCCCGACGACCTTCTTGGCCTTCGATAGGAGCTTGGTAACGTAATCCGTCGGGAAGGGGTTGATGAGGCGGAGCTGAAGGAAGTTGACCGAGATCCCGTCTTCTTTCAGCCACTCCATGGCGTCGAGGATGGCGCCCTTGGTGGACCCCCAGCTGATGATGGTCATCTCGGCGTCCTCGGGGCCGAAGAAGTTGAGCCTCTCCTCCAGGGGGATCTCCTTGTTGGCTAGGTCCATCTTCCCCATCCTCTTGTCCATCATCATTACACGGAGTGTTGGGTCCTCGGAGATGTGGCCCAGCTCGTCGTGCTCGTCTCCGGTGTCCCAGTAGACCCCGCCCTTGGTCCCAATTGGAGGCCTTGGAGAGATCCCGTCGGGGGTGAACCTGAAGCGCTTGTACTCCCCGTTGACGGCGTCGGTCATCGTTCCCTTGATAATCTTGCCACGCTCGATCTTCACCCTGTTGACGTCGAACATGGAGGCGGTGGCGTCGGAGTTGGCCAGAGCCTTGTCGACGATGTGGATGACCGGAGTCTGGTATATCTCGGAATAGTTGAAGGCGCGGACGGTGTCATAGAACGACTCCTCCAGGTCCCCGCTGGCGAGGACGAGGCGCGGAAACTCACCATGGCCTGCGTGGAGTGCGAACCTGAGGTCCCCCTGCTCGTGTCGGGTGGGGAGTCCCGTGCTGGGGCCACCCCTTGAGTAGAGTGTGACGACCACCGGAACCTCGTTTATGCCTGCGTAGCCCAGGCCTTCCGCCATCAAAGAGAAGCCGGGTCCGGAGGTTGAAGTGGCGGACCTGACGCCAGCCAGGCCCCCTCCGATGGCCATAGTAATGGCGGCAATCTCGTCTTCGGACTGGATGACTGCAATGCTCCCCTTTGCCTTCATTGTGGCGGCTTCGGCCACCTGCGGGTTCTCCTGGACCGCTTGGCCGTCGAGTTCCATCTCGGAGTGACCCTCCAGGTACTCGCTCTCATCGCTCGCAGGGGTGATCGGGTAGTAGGTCTGAAGTCTGCACCCGGCAAGCTCCTTGGCCATGGCGACGGTGCTGTTCCCCCTGACGTAGAGTCTGATGCCGTCGACTTTCTGGGGCTGAAGCTTGTATGCAAAACTCCCGGCGAACATCTTCGTCATGTAATCGTAGGTGGTCGCGACGGCTGCGGCGTTCATCTCGGCGGCCTTGGGCTTGGACCTGAACTGCTTCCTGACGGCATCTTCGACGAGCTTCTCGTCGTAGGAGAGTAGCGCGTAGGATGAGGCGACTGCGAGGACGTTCAGCATGCGCTGGAGAGCGCTAAGAGAAGTCTCCCCGAACTTGGTCCCGACCTCCTTGAGGAGATTGTTGTACGGGACCGGATAGATGTGGACCCCCCGGCGTCTGGCAAGCTCGAGAATTCCCTTGACGTCGGCTGAAAGTCCGGCCTTCGCGAGTTCAGCGGAGAGGTTGGTCTTGACCATGGCCTCTATGGTGGGGATCTGGTCCAGGCGCTTGCCATCCTGGTCCGGGTCGTAGATTATCGCGCCTTCGCTGCGGACTTCGAGGGCATGCCTGAAGATCGTCTCCTCCTCGAAGGTCGCCAGCATGTCGACGGTGTCGACGTGGGAGCGGATCAGGTTCTTCGAGACGCGGACCTGGAAGTAGCTGTGCTCCCCTTTGATGTTAGAGTAATACTCCCTCTTGCCGAAGACGAAAAGGCCTCCGCTGGCCGCGGCCCGGGCGAAGACGTTGGCCGAAGTGTCGACCCCGCTTCCCTGGACCCCGCCGATCATCCATTGGAAATCGTCTCTCTTCATTCGCGGAACTACCAGCCTAAGCGTATGAGAGGCGCTTATCAGAGTATAGTATATAGAGTAGTGGCTGACATATAGACGCGTGAACGAGCAGAGGAAACTCCAGAGCGTTGGTTACTCGACTTTGGCGGTGTCGATTCCGCGAGAGTACGCGAAGCGGATGGGGCTGGGTCAGGGGGACAGCCTGCTCATCAGGGAGGACGCTGATGGGACCCTGAGGCTAATACCGGCCACCAAAGCGGAAGGGATCAGCCGAGCTACGATCAGAGCAGAGCAGGCGGGGAGCGACGAAATGCTGTCCAGACTGATTGTCGGGTCCTATGCCCTTGGGTACGACACCATCGAAGTCGCAGGTAAGGAACCTCTAGGCCAGACGACGGTGAAGAAGGCCCTGGGGACTATCAAGCGGCTCAGAGGGATGGAAGTGGTCGAATCCGATTCCAAACACATTGTCGCGCAGAGCTTCATCGACCCCACCAAGTTTCCCGTCGACCTGTTGGTGAAGAGGTTGCAGATCCTTGTGTCGCAGAGTCTGGAGTACGTGATGGAGGCGCTGGACCTCAGACAGACCGGAGGGCTCAACGAAGTTGCGCGGGTGCAGGAGGAGATAGACGAACTCTACTGGCTGATACTTCGGCAGCTCCTAGTGGCGCTGGACAGGCGAGAGCTGGCCTCGGAGATCGGGATAGAATCGCCACTGCACGCGTCGGGGGACAGGGTGTCCGCCAAGACACTGGATGAGATCGGAGGGATAATCATGGATGTCGCAGAGGAGCTGGCGAGGCTCAGGGGCCTGGGTACACAGATGGACCCGAAGGTCGCTGCCAGCATCAGAAGGTTGGCGGCCAAAGCGGGTGAAGCGTTCAACACGACGGTCGAGAGCCTGCTGACTCCGGACATCAAGCTGATTGCGAGGTCGGTTGCCCTGGTTGAAGACACACTACAGCTGGAGAAAGAAGTTACACGCCAGATCATGGAGTCGGCAGAGTACGGCTACGCCAGGGTCCTGGCGTCGTACTTCGGGCAGCTGGCGAGGTACTGCAACATCATCATCGAGATCACATCGCATCGTCTCCTCAGAAAGACGAGCCCGGTGGCGACTGTCCAGCGTTAGACCACGGAAAGGAATTAGGTTCGGGCTTTAAATAAAACGACGCCGTTCGGGCTCCTATGGTCCTAGACATCCCCGCCGGTAAGATTGCCCGCCCCCTAGTAACGATTGACGAGAACAAGTCTGTCTTCGATGCCGCCAAGATGATGGCCGAGACCGATCGCGGAAGCGTCGTGGCCACAAGAGGTGGGAAGGGAATTGGAATCATCACCGAGCGGGACATACTGAGGAGGGTGGTCGCGAAGTCGCTGAATCCTGCTTCCACGAAGGTCAAGGACGTCATGACCTCACCCCCTACGACCATCGAGCACGACAGGCCACTCCGCGAGGCAATCGACCTGATGAACAGGAAGAGCCTGAGGCGGATGCTCGTCACCGATAAGGGCGAGATAGTAGGGGTCTTCACCCTCAGGGACATCGTGAAGCACACCAGGATCTGTGCCTACTGCGGGAAAGAGATCAGGTCGATTCTCGAAGGCGAAGCGCCAGATCCCTACATCGAATGCATCTGCGGCTCCAGGTACCACAAGGATTGCTCGAAAGCGGTGGGGAACTGCGTCAACTGCGGCGCGACCCTGGTCACGAACGTGATCAACCCCGAGCCATCGGAGACGTTCAGCGGCTGACCGGGGAGCAGCAACCCCCGGATTCGGTAGACTCTTTATCGGAACCCCACGGAGAGCCGAGGGCGCGGGGGTAACGAAGCCTGGTCAACCGTGCGGGACTTCGCCTAGGCCCGACTCAAGATCCGGCCGAGCTTCGGATGGGTCATCCCGTCCCTTAGGGGTTCGTGGGTTCGAATCCCACCCCCCGCACT
>DATFYS010000143.1:0-15791 GCA_035314885.1 Nitrososphaerales archaeon
CTCGTGGGTAGTAACCTCTCCGCAGAGCCTTGGCTCCGAACTTGATTCCAATTGCGGCGTAGGCTTCCTGGACCACAGTTCCGAAGTAGTCGAAGGTTGGACTCCAGGGGACGTCTGTCCCACCCTGGAGGTCAAGTGACACGGCCGACCCGGAAAGAGCCACTGCCGGGACAACCGCCTGCAGGACCAGGGTTATGCTGGCGGCCGTTTTCATGTCGATCGATAGATCCCTCACCTTCATATTCCCGGGACTGAATGAAACCTGCGAAGAGCCCTCGACCGCCCCGGCAAGCTCCCCGTCGAATATCTCGGCAAGAACCCTGAGCGCCGACACGTGTTGCCGTCTGAGGCCAGGGACTTCCCGCCCCGCCCTGACCTTGGAGACCCGGACGGGCTGGTCCTTGATAATCGAGAAAGCCAATGCGGTCCTGAGTATCTGGCCCCCGCCTTCGCCCTGGGATCCGTCGATCTCGAGGAACGGCAACTTTCGTCAGATGAGCGAACGCGGAACTCCTCTTAAATAGAGCATGTCGGGCGTCGGAAAACGAGAAGGCATGCGGGTCGGTATTCTAGTCGGACGTTTCCAGCCTTTCCACTACGGTCACCTGGCGGCGGTGAAGTATGCACTTCGCAAAGTTGGATACCTGTACGTCGTCGTAGGAAGCGCGCAGAAGAGCCACGAACGGGACAACCCGTTCACCGCAGGGGAGAGGATAACGATGATCAAGAGCGCCCTCGACGGGAACGGAGTCGACCCTTCGAAGTGGATGGCCATCCCCATTTCCGACGCAGATTCTCACTCGCTTTGGGTCTCGTCCATAGAGTCGATGGTCCCCAAGTACGACATCGTCTTCACAAACGATGTCCTTACTTTCCTCCTGTTCAAGGAGGAAGGGGTGGAGGTCGAATCAGTCCCCTACTTGGACAGGAAGAGGCTCTCGGCGACGGTGGTGAGGGACAGAATCCTGGAGAAGAAGAACTGGGAGAGCCTGGTTCCACCACAGGTCGCAAAGCTTGTCAACCGGTTCGGCGGGGTGGAGAGGGTGAGGTTTCTCATCCACAAGGACCTATCGGGGGAGAGTCATGGATAGCAAGCAGAAGCTGATCATGCTTCCGGGGCCTACCAACGTCTCCGACAGGGTGATGAGCGCCATGCTGAGGCCGATCATCAACCACCGGAGTGATTCTTTCAGGGAGCTCAACAAGGACCTCCTCGCGAAGGTGAGGCGCCTCTTCCAGACATCTGGGGAGGTCGTCGTCCTCTCCTCCTCTGGGACGGGCGGAGTCGAAGCCGCCGTCTGGAATATCATCAGGCCGGGAGATGTGGCCATCGTCCCAACTTTCGGAGAGTTCAGCGGGAGGCTAGCCGAAACCGTCGAGGTCGCAGGAGGAAAGGCAATCAGGGTGAGCGCAGAGCCAGGAGAAGCTCCGTCCTTGGAGCAGCTGAAGGAGGCCATGGACAAGGCGAAGAATTTCCGGGCCCTTTTCTTGGTGCACAATGAGACGAGCACGGGTGTCAATGTCCCGTTCGTTCAAGAGGCTTCGAAGGCGGCGCGGGACCACGGAGCCTTCGCAATCGTAGACGCCATCTCCAGTCTGGGAGGTTACGCCATACCGGTCGACGAGTGGGGGGTCGACATGTGCATAACCGGGAGTCAGAAGTGCATAGCTGCTCCTCCAGGACTCGCCTTGCTGTCGGTCAGTGAGAAAGTCGTAAAGTTCCTGCACGAATCTCCGGCCAGGACCAGGTATTTCGAGATCCTGAGGTACCTCGAATATGGAGCCAAGGGAGAGACCCCGTTCACCCCTGCGCTTCCGCTCTACTACGCTCTCGACGAGGCGTTGAAGGAGCTCCTGGAGGAAGGACTCGCACAGAGGGTCCAGAGGCACGACAAGATGGCTTCGCTCCTCTACTCGGGGCTTGCGGGGCTCGGCCTAAAGCCGGTCGCCGACGAGAAGTTCAGGTCGAAGACCGTTATCGCGTCTTACTATCCGCCGGGAATTGACGACGCCAAGTTCCGACGGGCGCTCTCTCAGGACAAGGGGGTAGTGATAGCTGGTGGATTCGGGCCGTTCTCTGGGAAGGTCTGCAGGGTCGGCTGCATGGGCCAGATCAATCCATGGTTCGTAGAAAGGACCCTCAAGGCCATGGGTGAGACCCTGTCTGCGCAGCGGACTGCTTGAAAGTTCATTAACCCAGTTAGGTGGTCGCAGAAAGTCCATGGCACTTGAGAAAGGAACTCTCATCTTCGCGAACTATACCGCCAAGGTAAAGGACACAGGCGAAGGCATAGAGAGCACCCTAGAACCCGAAGCGAAGAAGCTCAACATCTTCGACCCCGAGAGGAAATACGAGCCCAGACTTGTCGCCGTCGGGGAGGGATGGCTCATCTCAGGGCTGGACGAGGAGATTCAGAAGATGGACGTGGGGCAGAAGAAGGAGATTGAGCTCTCACCCGAGAAGGCATTCGGCAAGAGGGACCCTACGCAGACCCGGATGGTGCCCCTCAGGAAGTTCGGGGAGAAGGAGCACGAGCTGGAGGTGGGGGACTCGGTGGAGATCGACAACCGGGTCGGTGTGATAAGGTTCATCGGTTCCGGAAGGGCCCAGGTAGATTTCAATCACAGGCTGGCTGGGAAGTCCATAGTATACGACTTCGAGGTTCTGAAGAAGATTGAGGCGGACCAGGACAAGGTCAAGGCCCTGATAGACAGGAGGCTCGGAGGCGAAGGGTCGAAGGCCACCTTCGACCTTGCCGGGAACGAGTTGAAGGTGACGATCCCCGAAGAGCTTTTCCTGCTCGAAGGGCTTCAGATAATCAAGAGAGGCATCTCGAGCGACGTGTTCAAGTTCGTTCCGGTCGTCGCGTCCCTGACCTTCGCGGAGAAGTTCGTCAACGAGAAAGCGGCTCCGGTGAAGGCGGAAGCGAAGACCGAAGGGCCCGCTGAAGCGACGGCTCCGGCTCCACGAAAGAAGAAGGCGGCCCCTAAAGCTACTGCCTAGATTACTCCAGTAGTCCGGGCCAGGTCCATTGAGCCTTTCTTGTCGAGTTTCAGCTTTGACAGAATTGTGTAGCGGTCCGGCCTGATGGAACTGGCCTTGACCAATGACTCGGTGACCTCCGAGTCGTCAACTCCTATCTCGCCGGCTGTGACAGGGGCTCCGACATTTCTGAGGGCGGCGCGCACTTCCCTCCAGTCCAGTCTGTGAAGCTTTGCCATCATTATGGTCCCGATCCCGCACTTCTCCCCATGGAGCCCTTTGTCGGGGGCCATGAGGTCGAGGTAGTGACTGAAGAGATGCTCAGACCCGCTGCAGGGCCTCGAGCTTCCTGCGATGCCAGCGGCGACCCCGGTGCTGATGAGCGCCTCCACCAGGTCTCTGACGCTCTCGCGGCCGAACTTCCCTATCCTCTTCGATCCATCCAGCACCACGTGGGCGCTCATCAAGGCGAGGCTCGCCGAGTAACTCCCGTAGTACTCCCCCGTCACCTTGTGGGCGAGCTGCCAGTCCTTGACTGCAGTAAGCTTCGAAACGAGGTCGCCACAACCTGACGCGAGAAGGCGCCTGGGGGCGGACGCTATCACTTCGATGTCGGCCAGAATTCCTACTGGGGGCTTGGCCATGATCGAATATGGTCTGTCGAGCCCCTTCAGTGAGGCGAATGGACTCGCGATGCCGTCATGAGAAGCGCTGGTCGGGACCGAGTAGAAAGGGAGGTGCCTCTTGAAGGCGGCTAGCTTGCCCACATCGACGCTTTTCCCTCCGCCCACCCCGATGATGCAGCTTGCGCCTGAGCTTCTCCTCATCACCCTGTCGACGTTCTCCATGTCAGCCGCAGCTACTTCGACCCAGACCCCCTTCGGGCCGATCGCCGAATCAACGGCTTCCTTTACCTTGGACTGGACGTTTGAACCGGAGGCTATCACGATTTTCCTGGGACCCGCTGATTCCTCGACGAATTCTCCCAGTTTGGAGAGGACGCCGTCCCCAATGAGGACCTTTGTGGGGAGCTCCATCAGATGGAACGTACCCATATGGCTCCGGGTCGCTTTTGCTGATTTAAGGGCGATGTGGGTGGCTAGGCGCCCTGAGAGGACCTGTTGAGTTCTTGCCTCGAAAGATTAAATAACCAACGACGGGGTATGCGATTTGTCCGTTCTGGCGAGGTTTGCAGGCTTAATGTCTAGAGACTTGAAATCCATTGGAGGGAAGCCGCTGGGTTCGGCAGTCTATCACGGTACTACGACCGTGGGGCTCGTCTGTTCAGACGGCGTCGTCCTGGCTACCGACACGCGGGTGACGGCCGGAGGCTTCATCGCGCACAAGAGGGGAAAGAAGCTCCTGAAGATTGACGACAACATCGCGATGACCATCTCGGGAGGGGTCGCGGACGCCCAGAACGTCGTGGATACTCTGAAGTACTACACCAACCTCTACAGGATAGAGAGAAGGAGGCCCATGCCGGTCAAGGCTGCGGCCCAGGTGGTCTCCAACGTCCTCTTCTCGTCCCGGCTCTACCCGTTCATCGCCGATGTCCTGGTGGGAGGGGTCGACGGAAGTGGAGGGTCCATCTACAATGTCGACTTCTTCGGCTCCATGAACAGGGAGAAGGTCGTTGCGACCGGGAGCGGCTCCCCGGTGGCATACGGTGTGCTGGAATCCGAATTCAAGGAAGGAATGACCGTGGCCAAGACCTATCCTCTCGCTGCGAAGGCGATAATCGCGGCAACCCGGAGGAACGTCTTCACCGGGGACCACTTCGACATAGCCGTCTTGGACAAGGCCGGATTCCGCGAGATCTCTGAGAAGGAGAAGGACGAACTCCTGGCTCAGTTCACCACAGAAAATTAGACTTGGAACAGAAAGCGAACGGCGCAAGCCTGATGGGCGCCATAATGAACTCCATCCCAGCGGAGGCTAGGATCACCAGGATTGAGTACGAGGGGCCGAGGATAGCCCTCTACACGAGCAACCCGGCCTACCTTCACAAGAACAGCTATGTGATCTCCGAGATCGTGAACACCCTGAAGAAGAGGGTCGTCACTCGGACCGAGAAGGCCATCAGGAAGCCCGAAGGCGAGGCGAGGCAGATACTGGAAAAGGAGCTTCCCCCCGAAGCTGGCGCCTCGAACTACTTCTTCGACGATGCGTTGGGCGAGATAACCGTAGAGGCGGAGAATCCGAGGATCCTCTCCCAGGAGGCGGGGTTCGACCTTGGGAACCTGATGGACCAGACAGGATGGAAGGTGAAGGTAAGAAAGGCACCCCATGTCAAGTCGACCGCCATACAGAACGTGTACTTCGCCCTGAAGTCAGGGAGCGACATACGCGAGAAGTTCTACAGGGAACTTGGGGAGGCCATATTCAGGCCCAGGCTGACCTCGGCCGAGCATGTCACGATAAAGACCCTGGGATCCTTCCAGGAGGTCGGGAGGTCCTGCCTCCTCGTGGAGACGGCCGAGAGCAAGGTCATGCTCGACTGCGGGATTCACCCGGGCTCGCGCAACACCTGGGACTCGTATCCGCGGCTGGACTGGGCTGACGTT
This sequence comes from Nitrososphaerales archaeon, assembly GCA_035314885.1. Classification (GTDB taxonomy): domain Archaea; phylum Thermoproteota; class Nitrososphaeria; order Nitrososphaerales; family Gagatemarchaeaceae; genus UBA183. The sequence goes on from DATFYS010000143.1 coordinate 5,551, forward strand.
TCACCCAATGATATCGACGCCATCGTGATTTCGCACTCGCACCTGGACCACATGGGGTTCCTCCCCGCGATGTACAAGTACGGCTACGAGGGTCCGGTGTACTGCACCGAACCGACACTCCCACTTATGACCCTCCTGCAGAACGACTTCGTGAAGATAGCGCAGATCGAAGGAGGGAGGCTGATCTACGACCAGAAGGACATCCGGGACATGATCCAGCACACGGTGACCCTCCCATACGGGATGGTGACAGACATTTCCCCGGACATCAAGCTGGTGTTCAACAACGCCGGGCACATCCTGGGGTCGGCGACCGTCCACCTCCACATCGGAGAGGGAGCGCACAACATCGTCTACACAGGGGACTACAAGTACGGCAGGACACAGCTTTTTGACTCGGCCACCTGGAATTACCCACGGGTCGAGACCCTCATCACGGAGAGCACCTACGGAGCCAAGGAGGACATCATGCCGGTCCGGGAGGAGGTCGAGATGAACTTCGTCAACGCCATCAACGGGACCCTCAAGGCCGGCGGGAAGGTCCTCATCCCCATCCCGGCAGTAGGGAGGGCCCAGGAAATCCTCCTTGTGATAGACCAGTACATGAGGAACAAGGTCCTTGTGGAAGCCCCGGTTTTCATGGAGGGGATGATTTCAGAGGCTACCGCCATTCACGTTTCGTATGCGGAGTACCTATCCAGGGAACTGAGGACGAAGATCCTCGACGAGGGGGTCAACCCCTTCAAGTCGGAGTATTTCACCGAAGTCGAGCACCCGTCGGACAGGGAGGAGGCATACAGGGAGGGGCCCGCTATCATCCTGGCAACCTCTGGGATGCTGGAAGGAGGACCCGTCCTGGACTACTTCGAGAACCTGGCGCCCTCGGACAAGAACAAGATCCTGTTCGTGTCGTACCAGGTTCAAGGGACCATCGGGAGAAGGGTCCTGGACGGAGGGAGCCAGGCGAGCCTGATGGGGCAGGACGGGAAGATCAAGATCGTCGATGTGAAGGCCGCAGTGCAGAAGATCGAGGGGTTCAGCGGCCACAGCGACTACAACCAGATTATCAGGTTCATCGGGAAGGTGAGGCCGAAGCTGCAGCTGGTGATCGTCAACCATGGCGAGAAGAGGAAGACCGAGAATCTCGCCTACGCCATCAACAGAATCTACCGGGTGGCGTCGATGCACCCGGCCGTGCAAGAAGCGATAAGGGTCTACTAGAGAGCCACCGGCAGTTCCTGCATTATCTTGACTCCGTGGCTGGTCCCCAGCCGGCTCGCACCGGCCTGAATCATCTCGAGCGCCTGGCCGAGGGTCTGGATCCCCCCCGCCGCCTTGATCTTACACCTGGTCAGATTCTTCTTCAGCAGGACCACGTCCTGGACCTTGGCCCCGCTGGGGCCGAAACCCGTTGACGTCTTGACGTAGTCGGCGCCGGCTCCCTCTACGAGTCTTGCGGCCTTCGCTTTCTCCTCGTCAGTCAGGTAGCAGCATTCGATGATCACCTTGGTCAGTTTCCCGCGCCCCCTGCAGTAGTCGGCTACTTCTTTGATCTCCGCTGAAACCAGATCCAACTCTCCCGACTTGAAAGCCCCGAGGTTCATCACCATGTCTACTTCGTCAACGCCATCTTCGACGGCGTCCTTCGTCTCCACGAGCTTGACCCCGGGATCGTCAAAGCCAAGGGGGAAACCCACCACCGTGCAGACCTTCACCCCGGTTCCCTTGAGGAAGGTGGCTGCTCGTTTGACATACTCGGGACCTATGCACACGCTCCAGAAACCGTATTCCTTTGCTTCCTTGCACAGTCGGTCAATCTCTTCGATGGTGGCCGTAGGTTTCAGGAGAGTGTAGTCGATGTACTTCGCCAGTTCCGACCTGCTGAGGTGGACAAGGGAAGGCATGGTCATTGGGCTGAGCCTCGTCTTTCTTTTTACAGGTGCTCCCTAATCTGTCGGAGGGACTCTTGCCGCTCTGTCTGGATGCGGATCCGACGTGGTCTATTGAAGTCCGCGCCAGATCTTCACGCCGGGAGGGGTGATCACGACCCGCTCGTCACCTAACCTGGCGATGTCTCCCCCAACCGAAGTGGCGAACTCGTAGAGCTGCTCCACCGATGATTTCAGCTCTTCCAGACTCTTCTGGGCCAGGGGTGTCACCTTCAGTATCACGATGGTGTTGTTCGTGACGTCCTCCTGAATCTTCGCTATGTCCTCGACGTTGCGAAGAGCCAGGGCCTTTAGCAGCACGTCCTTGCTCTTCCCTTCCATCTTCCTCGCCTGAAGCACTCCGGACATTTTCCTGTTTCTATCTCCTTGGGCCCAACCCTATTATTAAGCGTAGACTGATATCACAATTCTGCGGCACTTCCGAATTAGTTAGACCATATTGTGGAGTATTGTTCAGAAACCGGGAAATTCGTTCTTAGCATAAAAAGGGAGGGTTCGGTGAAACTTCTCCTCAGACCTTCTTGTGCAGTTCCCAGTACCTGTCTCCAACGTGGTGGAGGTTCTTCACGCAGCTCCCCTTCGTCATGGCCAACGCCTCCGCCCCGGACACCGTTGAGAGGCCGACCACGATGGCCCTCTCCTTCTTCTCTTCGCGGACCACGACCAGCTTCCCCGGCTCCCCCCAGTCGTCCATCCTCCTGACCCCCGGCCTCATCACGTCGGCCCCGTTCAGCAGGAACCTGATGGCGCCTTCGTCGACGACCGCTCCCGGAAGCAGAGCCAGGGTCTCCTTCGACCCCAGGAAGGGGATGAGCTTGCCCTTCGACTGGATCAGCTCGAACCCGTCGAGGCGGACGAAGACGACTCCTTCCTCGGGTTCCGCGCAGTCAACCTGGGCCGATTTCGGGAGGGAGAGGCTCTTTCCGAGCGACCCCTCAATCTTGGCGATCATCTCCGAGGAGTCCCGCCTCGACAGAACCCATTTCTTCAATGCGAAAACCAAAACTGACACTGCTTAAATAAATCACTTGGGGGAGGCGACCTAGGGGATTCCTTGTCAGTCGACATGGCGGTTAAGGTACTCGACGAGAGCGTCGGGAAGGTAGTGCTCATCAAGCTCAAGGGAGCGAAGGTCATCAGAGGAACCCTCCAGGGTTTTGACCAGCACATGAACCTGTCCCTGGAGAATGCCGAGGAAGTGAGCGAGGACGGGAAGTCGAACACACTTGGCACAGTCGTTGTTCGCGGGGACAACATCATCATGATCTCCCCTCCGCCATCCTGACCTAACTTTAATAGCGAACGGTAGAGAGCTTCCGCAAGGAAGCGCAGTTGGTAGACCTTGTAACTGCGATAGTAGTAGCGGCCGTCTTCTTCGCCGTCGGCGGGGGGGTTTCGTATTACGTGTTCTACTCTAGGGGCAGACCAGAGAAGGTCGTGCTGTCAGCCCCGCCTCCAAGGGAACCATCGGTTGCCGGCGAAGCCGTCACGGTGACGACCACCCAGCTGGACAAGTCCAGGCGCGAGATGCGTACCATCAAGGTCGAGAGGGACCTGCTGTCGGAGGCGCTGATGAAGCTCTACGAGGCTGAGAACGAGGGTCGGATCACCAGGGAAGAAAGGGAGATCATCTCAAAGCGCTACAGTGACCAGATCAAGGATCTTCAGTCCAAGCTCAAGGATGTGGAACTCGTCGTCGAGGTGGGGGAGCTTGAAGGGCTGAGGAACGAGCTGGTCGCCCTCTTCGAAGGCAAGATACAGAACATCGAGGGGAGGCTCGAGGCCGCCCGCCAGAGGCTGGGTGTCGCCGCTCCTGAGATAGTGCAGAAGAAAGAAGCAGCGTCCAAGGTCGAGCGGGGGGCAGAGCTCGAGAAGGTTATCGAAAAGCGGGCCAAGACCGAGGTCACCGAGTCTGAAAGGCGCCGCAAGGAGATAATGGACGACGTGATGGGCGAGCTAGCCAAGCTCGAGCAACTGGACATCGAGAAGAAGCAGCAGGAAGCCTGATGGACTGGCTCAGGAAGGCTCTCGCTGGAGTAGCCAAGGACCTATCGAAGAAGATCAGCAGCGACTCGGTCCTGGGTCTGGGAAGCGGCTCCACGGTGGCCGGACTCCTTGAAGAGCTGTCCCCGCTTCTCCTTACCAGGGGGAAAAAAGTAAGCGGGGTCACCACGTCGGCGCAGATCGAGATGGTCGCGACCAAGAGCGGGATACCGTTGGTCCCGTTCCGGGGTTCCGTTGACCTGGTCATCGACGGCGCAGACCAGGTTGACGCCCAGCTGAACCTCGTGAAAGGAGGAGGCGGGGCCCTCCTGAAGGAGAAGGTGGTGATGGGAGGAGCGAAGGAGATTGCCATAGTCGCTGCCGAGAACAAGTTCGCAAAGCGCCTCTGTGAAAACGGGGTGAGAGTCCCCATCGAGGTGGTCCCCCTCGCCAGGGAAAGCGCCAAGGTGAGGATCTCGAATGTTGGCGGGGTCCCCGAGGAACGACTTCTTCCGAAGGGGTATCCCTACTTCACCGAGAACGGCAACATCATCCTCGACACACTCTTCGAGCCCATGGACAACCCTGCAGAAATGGAGTCGAGACTGAAGGGGGTCCCCGGCGTCGCCGAGGTCGGGATCTTCACCTTCAAGCCCATAACCGTGTACAGACTCCACGACGACGGGACTTTCGACATCCTCGAAAAACGAAATTAGACTTATAACCACCTTTCAGGGGACGACTCACAACGATATGACTCGCGATGTAGGCTACAAATCAGCCCCCATCGACCCCAACTTTCTGTCGAAGCCCGACCAGTTCCCTGTTACAGGGGACCACAACGGGCACAAGGTTAGGGCCCAGGGGATGGCAAGGATGGACGGGGATGGGAAGCCCTACCCGACCACAAACGGGATTCACGGGACCTCGGTCGCGGTGGACTGGGAATCGTGCGTGGCCGACGGGGTCTGCATGGATGTCTGCCCGGTCTTCGTGTTCGAATGGCAGCTTAACCCGGGACAGGCGGGGACAGGGAAGGACAAGGTCGTCGAGCAGGGGACCCCCGAGTGGGACAGCCTGAGGTCGGACAAGTCGGAGCCCATCAGGGAGACGGACTGCATCTTCTGCATGGCTTGTGAGACGAGCTGCCCGACTCAGTCAATCAAGATCACTCAACCATAGCGCCTAGAACGCCGGCATCAATCAGCCTTCAGTGCAAAGTCCTGGTGGTGACGAGGATTGTCCAGGTACTTCTTTTGTGCCAAAGCGACGAACATGTCTCTATCCGATTTGATTGCTGACCTAATCGCTTGAACTCGAGGTCCTGTCTCCTTCCACGACAGCCCCAATACTAGGCTCGCAGCGAGGTTCTTCTTCTGGACTTTCTCTAGATGTCTTAGTGGAACGCTTTCCAAGAAGCGCTGACACTCTTCGAATCTGGCGATCATCACGCGCCAATAGTCCTTCTTCATTTCGATGTGGTAGCCTGGTGAGCGGAAGCCCTTTTTCTTGTCCAGGTACGGCTCAAGAGGATGGAATCCTAAACTTGTGATGGCTTTGTGCACGAACCACATCAATTCTAGGTTCGTGTTGTAGTAAATGACGTTGAGCGAGGTCAGAAGCTTCGCCGGATATATCCCAACGCTTCCTTCTGCGTCGAACAGGCCGGCAAGGTAGGCCCGAGTCATCGAAGGTCTGGACGCAATCCAATCGACGAGATCCGAAAAGGGAGAAATCAAGAATTCGAAGCTGCTATCTAGAATTGTGTACAGGTTCCATTCGTAGCTGTTGGTGTCCTTCTTGAACCTCGGATCTTGGTACACGTGCCCATGAGGCTCGAATAGCTTTCTGAACAGGTCGGCCATCGCTGGATGTGTCGTGCTCGTCGACACCCTCACAACGCCCTTCCACGGCTTCGACACCGAAAGGTCCCCATGCCTCAGCCCCAGCAGGTACGCCCTGTCTTCGTCTGTCCCGTCGAAAGGCTTCCTTTCGTACTTCCTGCGCTTCTCTTTGATCCCCTTGAGCCTCGCCTCCTCGAAGGGCCTGACCTTGACCCCGAGCTGCCGGCAGAGCCAGGAAGTGTATCCGCTCGTCTTGTTCCCGATCAGGTTCGCCACGTCGTTCAGGGACATCCCCCTGGAGTTGCATAGGAGCTCGAGGAAGTCGCGGAGACTCTTCTTGGTCTGATCGTCCAGGTTCTTTATGCTCAGGCCCTTTGTGCGCAGAAGAGCGAGGAGGACTTGATCGGACTCTGTCAGAGCCAGCTCCTGGGCCAAGCTATCGATGGAATTCCGAAGAAGTAATTATGCAACCCGGGACCAGGAGATACGCTGGACTTCGAAACGCGTCCCCTTGAGCGGATGACGACGACATCCCCACGTGCAAGATTCCGACAATAGTTCCTTAAAGCGAAGCAAATAGCGGCTCCTCGGTTGGCTTTTCTCAGGGACTATGGGCTCCTGATCGTCCTGTCGGTGATCTGGGGGATGGCCTTCGTCGCCATTAGAGTTGCAGTCGGCCCCCCGAACTCTGATCTGACGCCAGTCAATCTGACGGTTCTGCGCTGGCTGATAGTATCCGCAGGCTTCCTGGTGATCTATCCCTTTGTCATAAAGCCGAAGACGAAGTTCGAGTGGAAAGACTTCCCGCTGCTTTTCGTGGTGGGGTTGAGCAGCGTCGTCATCTACCACGTGGCCTTGAACACGGCTGAGACGATGGTTGATGCCTCGCTGGCAGGGCTGCTCATCTCCCTCTCTCCCCTGTTCATCGTACTGCTCTCGGCTCTGGTGTTGCACGAGAAGGTGGGGAGGAGGCGTTGGTTCGCCGTGGCAGTGGCCATTGCGGGGGCTGTGGCCATATCCAGCCCCGACCTCAACCTGTCTTCAGGGAACCTGGTGGGTCCGTTGCTTGTTGTGGTGGCGGCGCTCGCCAGCGCGACGTTCACTGTTTCCTCCAAGCCCCTAGTGACCAAGTACGGACCCTTCGCCATCGCTGCCTGGGCGGCGTTCGTCGGCACCGTCATGCTTCTTCCGCTCATGTCTCTGAGCCTTCTGAAACAGGCCGAGTCGCTTTCCTTCGACGGCTGGGCGGCGGTGCTCTACCTCGCCATTCTGAGCACTGTCCTTGCTAACCTGATCTTCTTCACCCTGGTGCATGGCCAGGCGGTATCGAGGTTGGGGATCCAACTGTACCTTGTTCCGGTGGTCAGCGCGGTCGGAGGGGTGCTCGTCCTCGGCGAAAGTCTGGGGGGAGCCACCATTCTAGGGGGGGCGCTGATACTAGCTGCCATTGCTCTGGCCACCACGGGACGCCACTAGCCAGCAACTGTTTTATTCCAAGAGGGTTCGACCTGTCTCGAAAGCCATGGATGAAGACGCGGAGCTCAAACTCCTTGAGAGGAAAAAGCTGGAGGCGATGAGGAGGAGGCTGAAGGAGACAACTCCTGTCAAGGAGAAGAGCGACCGGGAAGTTGTGGAGGGAATGCTCTACGACAGGGGAGATGAGGTCTTGGACGCGGCCTACTCGTTCTACCCGGAGGAGAGCCAACGAATCGTCAAGGAGCTGGCTGGGATGATGCGCGACGGGCGGCTCACCAGCCCGGTGGGAGGGGGAGAACTGTTGTCGGTCTTCCGGCAGCTGGGGCTGAGGTTCAGCCTCAAGACCTCGATCAAAGTCCAGGACAGGGGGAAGCTAGTGGAACTTAGCGAGAAACTCTCCCGCAGGGAGGAAGGGTGACTTGCCGGCGAAGGAGCACGGATTGATCACAGAGAAGGTCCTTTCCACTCCGAGGGCGGCTGGCGCAGTGCTGGTCTGCGGACTCCCGGGGAGCGGCTACGTAGGGAAGCTCGCGGCCGACCATCTCGTCACGGTATTCAAGCTGAAGAAGGTGGCCGAGTATACCAGCGAGACCTTCCCCCCTCAGGCCAACGTCGGCGAGGAGGGGGTGGCCGAGCCCGTGAAGGGAGAGCTTTACTTCGGCAAGGGAAGAAAGGAGGACGGCCTCATGGTCTTTACGGGTGACGCCCAGCCTGCGACATCCGAGGGGGAGTACTCCCTTTCCGACGCGGTGGTGAAGTTCGCCAAGAAGTGCGGAGTGAAGAAGGTGTACACGCTGGCCGCATACATCACCGGTTCTTTCTCGGCGACCTCCAAGGTGTACGGTGCTGCGACCTCCAAGGAGATGCTGGACGCCCTGGCGGAAGGAGGAGCCACCGTGATGAAGGAAGGAGGGATAAGCGGGATGAACGGCCTCCTCATCGGAATCGCCTCCCTGCGGGGGCTCGAAGGGGCGTGCCTTCTCGGAGAGACCTCCGGGTATGTGGTCGACGCGGGGGCCTCAAAACAGGTCCTCGAGGTCCTGGCGAAGCTGACGGGGACGACCATCGATACTTCGAAGCTGAGGGAGAAGGCGGAAGAGACGCAGAAGGTAATCAGGCAGCTGCAGGCGATGTCCGAGCAGGCTAGAGAGACAGCGCCTCAGCCGAAGAACGAGCCGAGGCCGGGCTACATCGGATAGCTAGAAGGGGAAGAAGTCGGGAAAACCAACCCCGAATGTGTGGACCAGTATGAAGTCCAGTATCAGAAGGGCAATCCAGGCGACGAAGACGATGGCAATCGCCCCGAACCAGCTGGTCTTGAAGACCGACCTGTAGACTGCCAGCCATGCGATGACCGCCAGGATGATGGCAAGGGCCGCGGCGGTCCCTGCACCGGCGACGGGACCAAGGAATATGGCGACGACGAAGTACACCACAAAGTACACCAGCCCTCCCCCTAGGGTGGCCCCCATTGCCTGTCCGAAGCTAGACTTCCCACCGGTGACCGCCTTGGAGCCGAAATAGACCGGTATGGAGATGACGACCCAAAGGATGACGAGCCCGATAAGGAAGATCAGCAGGTCCCCTATCCCTGAGGGAATCGTCGGGATGTGAACCATTGAGGACGAGAACTCCGGCGGGAGTATTTAATCCTAGGATTTGGTCTAAGGAGCCGTCCCGCTAGCCCTTGATGTTGCCGATGGGGCGCAGGGCGACCACCTTCTTGGAGATCCCTGCTGCGTCCATGGTCTCCACGACTTCAGAGATGTCCTTGTAAGCCATCCCGGCCTCTTCTGCGAGCCCGTCCATGGTGGCGGCCTTGACGTAGATTCCCCTCTCGAGCATCTTCCTCTGGAGATCCGCACCCCTTACCTCGCGCCTGGCCGCGGTCCTGGACATCGTCCTCCCGGAGCCGTGGGCGGTGGATCCGAAGGTCTCCTCCATCGCCCTCTTGGTCCCCACCAGCAGGTAGGATCCTGTTTCCATCGAACCGCCGATGATGACCGGCTGACCGACGTCTCTGTAGGGGGCGGGGATGTCCGGGTGGCCAGGGCCGAAGCTCCGGGTCGCACCCTTCCTGTGGACCAGGACCTCCGCGGACGTCCCATCGTAGGTGTGGCGCTCGACCTTTCCGACGTTGTGGCAGACGTCGTAGATCAGGTGCATGTCGAGGGCGTCGGCGCCCTTGTGGAAGACGCGGCTGAACGCGTCCCTTACCTGGTTTACTATGATCTGGCGGTTGACGAAGGCGAAGTTGGCGGCACAGACCATGGCAGAGTAGTAGTCCTTGCCTTCCTTCGAGCTGATGGGGAGACAGGCGAGGTCCCTGTCCCTGACTTCGATCCCGAACTTCCTCATGCTCGACTCGAACGTACGGAGGTAGTCTGTGCAGATCTGATGGCCGAAACCGCGGCTCCCGCAGTGGATCATCACCACCACCTGGTCATCGTGGACGATGCCGAAGTTCTTGGCAAGGTCACGGTCGAAGTACCGCGCAGGGTCGACGACCTGGATCTCGAGGTAGTGGTTCCCCGACCCCAGGGTCCCGAACTGGTTTATCCCCCGGCTTATCGCCTGACGGCTCACCTTGTTGATGTCGGCCCCTTTGATGAACCCCCCTTCCTCGACGTGTTCAGGGTCGTCGTCCCAGGCGAGGTCGTGCTCGGCGCACCACCGGACCCCCAGGGAGGTGATATCCCCCATTTGCGACTGTCCGAAATTCTGGGAGCCCTTGACGCCGACCCCCGCAGGGACGAGCCTGAATATGAGGTCTACCAGCTCTTTTATCTTTGATTTGACCTCCGAATAGTGTAGATTCGTGCGAATGAGCCTCATCCCGCAGTTAACGTCGAAACCTATTCCGCCGGGGGAAATAACTCCCTTTTCGAGGTCGAAGGCCGCCACTCCGCCTATGGGGAACCCGTAACCCCAGTGGGCGTCGGCCATGGCATATGAGTAGCGCACAATCCCGGGGAGGCAGGCGACGTTG
>DATFYS010000144.1:0-2581 GCA_035314885.1 Nitrososphaerales archaeon
AGACAGGCGAAGTTGCACCTGTCGGTGACCGAAATCCTGAGTTTCTTGGCGACCCTCCCTTTTCGGTCAAGGAGCTTCCTCTGGGACTGTGATGCCTGTGCCGGCAAAGATTGTTGAAACGCCTCTCTCGGAGTAAAAAACGTTCCTCAGTAGGAGAAGCTATATCGCCTGTGGCCTGAAACGCAAGCCGTGCCGAAGCAGGTCGACATTTCAGGGAAGCCTGTGGTCTACAGGGAGGCGACGGCGACGGGGAGGATTAGGCTGAAGCGGGAAACCTTGAGGCTGATCAAGAAGGGTCGCCTCGAGAAGGGAGACCCTCTCAAGCTCGCTTCGACGATGGCGATCATAGCGGCGAAGCAGACCCCAGCCATGGTGGCCCTCTGCCATCAGCTGAAGATCGAGAGGATTGACCCGAAGGTGAAGGTTGGCGACGACTGGGTCGAAGTGACCGTCACGGTCTCAGCCCACGAGAAGACAGGAGTCGAGATGGAGGCACTGACGGCGGTGTCCGTCGCGCTGCTCAACATCTGGGACGTCACAAAGGCCTACGAGAAGGACTCGAAGGGACAGTACCCCAGCACTTCGATCGAGTCGATTCGGGTAACGAAGAAGGTGAAGGGAGCAGCATGAAACCCCACGAGGAACACAGGCACAGAGCCCCGGAACACCTCAAGGTGAGGATTGTGACCGTGAGCACCAGCAGGTATGCGAGCATGCAGGAGGGGAAGAAGTTCACTGATGAAGGGGGCGACTTGGCCGAGTCAGAGGCCAAGAAGGGAGGACACTCGGTGACGGGAAGGGCGTTGGTGTCTGACGACAAGAAGATGATTCGCCTGGAGATGACGAAATTCCTCTCCGGTGGGGACGACGTGATGATTTTCACAGGAGGGACGGGAGTCGCCAAGAGGGACGTGACTGTGGAGGCTGTCAGACCCTATTTCGAGAAAGAACTCGTTGGTTTTGGAGAGCTCTTCAGGAGGCTCAGCTTCGAGGATGTAGGGTTTGCCGGGATTCTTTCTCGTGCAACCGCTGGAATCGTCAAGGGGAAAGTGGTACTATGCCTTCCGGGATCACCGGCCGCAGTGAAGCTTGCGCTCGGCAACTTCGTGGGGGAGCTGCCGCATCTGGTTTTCGTGGCCAGAAGTTAGTAGACGGGCATTTTCGGGTCGACCTCTAGGGCCCAGGCTTCCACACCCCCGCGCAGGTTCTGGGCTCTGAACCCCTTCGAGGTCAGGAATTCCGTGGCCCTGGCGCTCCTGATTCCGGTGTGACAGTAGACCACTATTCGGTCCGCCTTGTCCAGCTCGCCCACCCGCTCCTCGAGCTGGCCGAGAGGGATGAGTTTGGAATTCTCGATTCTGCAGTAAGCGTTCTCGAATGGCTCCCTCACGTCGAGGAGCACGACGTTCTCGCCGGAGTCGAGGGCGTGCTTGAGCTCAATCGGGCTCACCTCTTTCACCATGGGAACGGATCTTTTCGTACCACAGAACTCTTCGTAGTCGATGAGCTTGGTGATCTTCGGGCTTGCACCGCACACGGGACAGTCGGGGTTCTTCCTGATGCGGAGCTCGTTGAAGGTCATGTCGGTCCCGTTGAACAGGACTAGCCTCCCAGCCAATGACTGGCCTTTGCCCAGCAGGAGGTTCATCACCTGTACCGCCTGCAGGCTTCCCATTATCCCCGGCAGGACTCCCATGACGCCGGCGACGGCGCAGTCCTGGACCGATTCGGCGGGAGGGGGCTCGGGAAAGAGGCACCTGTAGCAGGGCCCCTTCTTGGCGTCAAAGACCGAGACCTGGCCATCGAACCTGAAGATGCTCGCGTAGACGTCAGGCTTGCCCAATAGGACGCAAGCGTCGTTGATCAGGTAACGGGCAGGGAAGTTGTCGGTGCAGTCTACGACCACGTCGTATTCCCTCAGTATCTCCATGGCGTTCGATGAATCGAGTTTGACGTTGTGGGGTTCGACCCGGATGTGCGGGTTGACCTGTTTCAGTTTCTGCGCCGCCACTGCCGCCTTCTGGGAGCCGACGTCTTCTTCTGAGTATATCGTCTGCCTGTGCAGGTTGCTCTTCTCTATCCTGTCGTCGTCGACGATTCCTATTCTTCCCACACCGGCAGCGGCCAGGTAGACGGACGCGGGGATCCCCAGTCCCCCGGCTCCGATGACGATCACACTAGATTCTTTCAGTCTGTGCTGCCCTTCTGGGCCGACCTCGGGGAGGACCATCTGCCGGCTGTATCTCTCGACCTCGGCCTTCGAGAACTCCCCGGCCTTCGCTTCTTTCAATGGTTCAGTTGCGTCCGTCGGGTCGATAAAAAGAATGTCCATAAATAATCGACAGGCAGGGAAGTGCCGATTGATTCGGGTTCATCTGACCGGGCAGCTCAGAGACCTGACCGATGGGGCTGCGCAGGTCGAGGTGGATTCGGCCGAGGACCTCAAGGGGATGGTCGCCAAGCTGGACTCGAGGTTCCCTGGGATGGGCCAGAGGATAATGGACGACCAGGAGAAGATCAGACAACACGTCAATGTCTTCGTCAATTCGGAGAACTCGCGGGAACTCCAGAAAGAGAAGAC
>DATFYS010000145.1:0-2792 GCA_035314885.1 Nitrososphaerales archaeon
CTCTGCAGGCAGATCGGTCTCGACCTCGCCTCGGAGAAGTCCCTCCTCTATTGCGCCGCCAAGCGCAAGATCCCGGTCTTCGTCCCCGGCGTAACGGACGGGGCTGTTGGTAGCCAGCTCTGGCTCTTCCGGGAGAGCCACAGGGACTTCGTGATAGACCTGCTTGAAGACGAGAAACGCCTGTCAGACATCACCTCGGAAGCCAATGAGACGGGGGCACTCGTCCTTGGAGGCGGGATCTCCAAGCATCACCTCATCTGGTGGAACCTGTTCCGCGGAGGGCTTGACTATGCGGTCTACATCACAACGGCGACCGAGTTCGACGGCTCCCTGAGTGGGGCCAGGGTCAGTGAAGCGATAACCTGGGGGAAGGTAAAGGAGAAGGCCGCCCAGGCCAGCATGACGGCCGAGGTGACTTCTGTCCTCCCCTTCATCGTCTCGTATCTCCTGACCAGAAAGGCGCGCCGAGCCGAATAGTCTTTCATTCGGGAATATTCTTTTAAGCCAAATCTGGCGGCAGCGAGAACGGTCAGTCTTGGAATACGGCTACGTTGCCCTCGGGCTCGCTGTCATTGCGCTCGCCTATGCGGCGGTCCTCTGGTCGTACCTTAGGCGACAGGACCGGGGGTCGGCCAAAATGGTCGAGATATCCGACGCAGTCAGACAAGGGGCTGGTGCGTTTCTGAGCAGGGAGTACAGGGTCATCGCCCCCATCGCCATCATCATAGTCGTCCTGATCTTCGGTTTGATCGATTACCCCAACTCGACAGGGGGGTCCACCGCGGCCGGGTTCGCAATGGGTGCCACACTTTCCGCTCTCGCCGGCTACATTGGGATGGCTGTCACCGTCCGGACAAGCTCCCGGACCGCCGAGGCCGCGAAGAAGGGGCTCGGAAGCGCCCTGAGCCTTTCGTTCAGGGGAGGAGGGGTGATGGGGATGACCGTCGTTGGCTTCGACCTCCTCGGCCTTTCGGTATTCTATCTGATCTTCGGGAGCCAGATTGCGACCAACCCTGTAACCATAGCCGGGCTCGGCTTCGGCGCGTCCCTCATCGCGCTGTTCATGAGGGTGTCTGGTGGAATCTACACCAAGGCGGCTGACGTGGGGGCCGACCTGGTAGGAAAGGTCGAGGCTGGAATCCCCGAAGACGACCCGAGGAATCCGGCAGTCATCGCAGACAACGTGGGGGACAACGTCGGGGACTGCGCCGGGATGGGTGCCGACGTCTACGAATCCTACGTGGTCACTGCCATTGCTGTAATGATACTGGGGGCGCTGATCTGGATTAACCGGCCCCTGCCAGTTGCAGGAGTCTACCTCATCTTCGCCCAGAATCAGCTTCTTGTCTACCCGCTCACCCTTGGAGCGGCTGGAATCGTGGGGGCCATCATTGGAGGCTTCTACATCAGGTCCTCGCTAAAGGAGAACCCCCTCGGGGCCCTCAACGTCTCCCTAATCATAGCGGCGGGGGTGACCATCGCCCTCGATTTCGTGTTCGGCCAGGCGATCTTCGGCTCTGACCCGATAGGGTACTACTTCCTTGCCAGCGCCGTTGTCGGTGTAATCGTGGTGGTCGTCATCGAGAACGTGGCGAACTACTTCACCTCATACAACTTCAGCCCTGTCAGACAGATTGCCGAGTCAAGCAAGACCGGCGCAGCGACCAACTTCCTGGCCGGATACGCCACCGGGCTCAGGAGCACGGCCCCCTCAGCGGTGGTGCTGGTCCTCGCAATACTCACGTCCTACTACCTCGGCTACGTCGGGTCCGGGAACAACAACCTGATCGGAATCTACTCCACAGCGGTGGCTACGATGTCAATGCTCTCACTGACCGGCATCATCATGTCCATAGATTCCTTCGGACCCATCACCGACAACGCCAACGGAATTGTCGAGATGGCCGGCCTCGACGAGTCTGTCAGGACTGTCACCGACGAGCTCGACGCGGTGGGGAACACCACGAAGGCAACCACAAAGGCGTTTGCGATCATGTCGGCGGCCCTGGCAGCAGTCTCCATATTCGAAGCCTTCCAGTCCGAAGTCAACAGGCAGATCTCCGTCAGCAACCTGTTCGCGAAGTACGGACTTCTGGCAGGCGGCTCCATCACATTCGCTCTAAGCGACCCGAGGGTCATCGTAGGTCTGTTCATCGGAGGGGTGCTCCCCTTCTTCTTCTCCAGTTTCCTCATCGGCGCCGTTCAGAGGGCGGCGTTCAAGATGGTCCTGGAGGTCAGGAGGCAGTTCAAGGAGATCCCTGGGATAATGGAGGGGACTGCAAAACCGGACTACGCGAAGTGCGTCGACATCAGCACCCAGGCAGCCATCCGGGAGCTGGTTGCCCCAGCCCTGCTTGCCGTCATCACTCCCCTGGCCGTCGGATTCATACTCGGTCCGATCGCGCTCGGTGGACTCCTGATAGGGAGCGTGGTTTCCGGGGTGTTCATGGCATACCTGATGACCAACAGCGGGGCCGCCTGGGATAACGCGAAGAAGTGGATAGAGACCGGGCAGCTGGGAGGGAAGAAGTCCCCTGCCCATCAGGCGGCAGTGATGGGGGACACGGTGGGAGACCCGTTCAAGGACACCGCTGGACCGGCCATCAACTCGCTGATCAAGGTGCTGAACACGATCTCCATCGTCTTCATCTCCTCGATCGTCATCTACGCACTGTTCGTTTGAAAGGGCACTCTTGCTTGTATCCACGCTTGTTCTGACTTGGAAGGACCGAGTACCAAGCTCGGCCATTCTGGGGAATTAAAAGCCCAACCTGAATTATTCTGCGTGGCCT